>JAGQTK010000086.1 GCA_020439065.1 Microthrixaceae bacterium | reverse complement strand
CTCCTGCAGCGCGACGACCCGGCCGATCTCTTCACGCAGGAAGCCGTCGTACTCGTCCTGTGTGATCTCGCCCTTCGTGAACCGCGCACGCGCGCGACGGATGTCACCGGTCTGCGGGAACGAGCCGATGGTCGTCGTCGGCAGCTCGGGCAACCCGAGCGCCGCTGCCTGCGCGGCCTCGCGCGCCGCGTAGTCGCCGCGGCTGAAGTCGCCCTCGCTCAGCGCCGCGGTGCGCGCACGCACCTGCTCGTCGCGCACGCCGGGCGCGCGAAGGCGGTCGGCGAGCGCCGCGGCGGCCGCATCGATCTCTTCGGCGATGGCCGCGCGGCCGGCGACGAGGCCGCGGGCCAGCGTCGCGATCTGCGCGACCTTCTGGTCGGCGAACGCGAGCCACGAGACAAGCCGGGGATCCAGGTTCGGTTCGTCGGTGACGTCGTGCGGAACGTGCAGCAGCGAGGTGGAGGTGGCTGCCGACACCGTCGCCGCGCCAAGGGCGCGAAGCTGCTCGAGCTTCTCGAACGCGGCACCGAGATCGCCACGCCAGATGTTGTGCCCGTCGATGACGCCACCGACGAGGGTCTTGCCCGCAAGCCCCGGGAACCCACCGGCGGGAGCCGTGGGGATCGCGCCGCGCACGAGGTCGATCGCGATGGCCTCGATGGGTGCGGCCGCGAGCGTCGCGAAGGCGTCGCCGATCGCGTCGTACGGGGCGGCGACGAGGATGCTGGGGCGAGCGGTGGCCTGGCCGAGCACGGCGTAGGCGCGCTGCGCGGCCTCACGCACGGCGGCGGGGGCCTCGGTCAGGGATTCGCTGACGAGCGCGGGCTCGTCGAGCTGCACCCACTCGGCGCCGGCCGCGGCGAGCCGCTCGAGCAGCTGCACGTACACCGGAAGGAGCTCTTCGAGGCGCTCGAGGGGACGATACCCCTCGGGCGCGGCGTGGCTGCCCTTGGCGAGCGCGAGGAAGGTGACCGGGCCGACGATGACCGGGCGCGTCACGTACCCCGCGGCACGGGCCTCCTCGACCTGGCGCACCAGTCGATCGCTGGAGAGCGAGAACACCGTCTCGGGGCCGATCTCGGGCACGAGGTAGTGGTAGTTCGTGTCGAACCACTTGGTCATCTCGTGCGCGGCGCGCTCGCCCTCCCCGCGGGCGATGGTGAAGTAGCCGGCGAGATCGAGCGAGCCGTCCTCGGCACGCAGATCGGCGAAGCGCTCCGGCACCGCACCGACGGTGACGGCGGCGTCGAGCACCTGGTCGTAGAACGAGAACGACTCGGGGATCGACGAGTCGCTCTTGCCGAGGCCCTGCTCGACGAGGCGCGCGCGGGTGGCGGCACGCAACTCGGCGGCGGTCGTCTCGAGCTCTTCGGCGGTGGTGCGGCCGGCCCAGAATGACTCGACGGCCTTCTTCAGTTCGCGGCGACGCCCGATCCGCGGGTATCCAAGGATCGTTCCGGTGGGGAAGTCGGTCATGGCTGTTCTCTCCTAGTTGAGGGGGTTTGAAACACGGTGCGACGGCCGCTGGCCGGCCGAAGCACCCTGGGAATCGAATGGAACGGGAGGTCGGCGATGAGGCCGGCCGACTCCAAGACGGCGAGCACCGTCTTGTATTCGTTGAAGGCATAGAGGTGGATGCCTGGTGCCCCGCCCGCGAGCACCTGACGGCTGAGCTCGGCGGCATACTCGATGCCGATGCGGATGCGTCCCTCGTCGTCGGGCTCGACCTGAAGGGCAATCTCGAGCTCGGCGGGGACCTCTTCGCCGCTGAGCTCCAAGACCCGGCGGAGCCGGGCCGGGTTTGTGATGGGCATGATGCCCGGCAGGATCGGGATGGTGACCCCGGCCGACTGCGCCCGCGAGACGAACGCGAGGTACTGGTCGGCGTGGAAGAACAGCTGCGTGATCGCGAGCGTCGCGCCCGCCGCCTGCTTGGACAGCAGGGTGTCGATGTCCTGCCCCACGCCACGCGAGCGCGGGTGCCCGTTCGGGAAGGCGGCCACCGCGATCCGGGCACGCCCCGGTGCGCCGACGACGGCGGCGCCCGGGACCCCCGCGACCGTGGTCTCGGCATACTGCGCGCGCTCGGCCTGCACCCGGTGAATCAGCTGCACGAGCTCGGCCGCGCTGCCGAGGTCGCCGAGAAAGTCATCCCCCTCCTCCGAGCCCACGGGTGGGTCGCCGCGAAGGGCGAGAAAGCTCAGGATGCCGGCATCCAAAAACTCTCGGATGAGGGCGGCCGCACCGGCGTAGGTGTTCCCGACGCAGGTGAGGTGGGCCAGCGGCTCGACGCTGGTGCGGGTGCGGATGCTGCGCAGCACCTCCAGCGAGCGCCCGCCGCTGGTGCCGCCGGCGCCGTAGGTGACGGAGATGAAACCGGGATCGATGGACGTGAGGTGGTCGATCGTGTGCTCCAGCGACGCGTGGCCGGCGTCGGTGCGCGGTGGGTACAGCTCGAAGGAGACGGGCACGCGCGTGCGACGCGCAACGGGCGCGGGCTGCGAAGGTGTGGCAACAGCAGACATCGTGTTCCTCTCGCGTGGCGAGCGGTGGTGTGCGGACAGAGACGGGGCCGGGCGGCCGCGACGATCGACAGGCGTGTCGTTCGAAGTCGCGGGCGGGTGCCGGGCTCGGCTGTCGCTCCATGCCCACCGGAGCGGGCAACGATGGGTCTACGGTAACCCGGGGATCGTCGATGTCATACTCGAGCGAAAAATTCCGTCACAAATCGGCATCCGTGTCCCCGGCGGTGCCCGGGGCCTCGAGCGCGATCCGGTACGGCTCCAGCGCGTCGGCCAGCCGCGCATCGACGAGCGCGTGCAGCAGCGTGCCCTGCTCGGTGTGCGTCGAAGCGAGCAGGCGCCCCCGCTCGTGCACGGCCGAGACCAGCGCACCGCGCTCGTACGGGATGACCACCCGCACCTCGACCTCGGGCGTCGGGAGGGTGCGCTCGATGCGCTCCAGCAGCGCCGGGATGCCCTCCCCCGTGCGCGAGGAAACGAACAGCCCCTGCGGCTCGAGCCCGCGCAGCAGCAGGTGCTGATCCTCGTCGATGAGGTCGGCCTTGTTGAACACGACGATCTCGGGGATGTCGCGTGACCCCACATCGCCGATGATCTCGCGCACCGTTGCCAGCTGACCGGCCGGGTCGGGGTGCGCGGCGTCGACCACGTGCACGATGACGTCGGCGTCGGCGACCTCCTCCAGCGTGGAGCGGAACGCCTCGACGAGCTGGTGCGGGAGCTTGCGCACGAAGCCGACCGTGTCGGTGAGCGTGTACAGCCTGCCGTCGTCGGTCTGTGTGCGCCGCACCGTGGCATCCAGGGTCGCGAACAGGGCGTTCTCGACGAGCACGCCGGCCTCGGTGAGCCGGTTGAGCAGACTCGACTTGCCGGCGTTGGTGTAGCCGGCGATCGCCACCGACGGAACGGTGTTGCGTTCGCGATTCGCGCGCTTGGCCTCGCGCGCGGGCTTGAACCCGGCGATCTGCTGGCGCAGCCGCGCCATGCGCGTGCGGATGCGGCGGCGGTCGAGCTCGATCTTCGTCTCGCCCGGGCCGCGCGAGCCCATACCGGCACCGCCGGAGACTTGGCCACCGGCCTGGCGGCTCATCGATTCGCCCCAGCCGCGCAGGCGCGGGAGCAGGTACTCCAGCTGCGCAAGCTCGACCTGCGCCTTGCCTTCGCGGCTCTTCGCGTGCTGGCTGAAGATGTCGAGAATGACGGTCGTGCGGTCGATGACCTTCACCTTCACGACGTCCTCGAGCGCGCGGCGCTGGCTCGGCGCGAGCTCCGAGTCGACCACGACGGTGTCGGCGCCGAGCGCCGCCACGACATCGCGAAGCTCGGCGGCCTTGCCCCGGCCAAGGAAGGTCGCGGGATCCGGTGCGGGGCGGCGCTGCAGCATCCCGTCGAGCACCACCGCGCCGGCGGTCTCGGCGAGCGCCGCGAGCTCGCGGAGGGAGTTCTCCGCGTCCTGCTGGGTACCCGAGGAGTAGATCCCGACGAGCACGACGTTCTCGAGGCGCAGCTGCCGGTATTCGACCTCCGTGACGTCTTCGAGCTCGGTCGAGAGCCCGGGCACACGGCGCAGCGCCTGGCGCTCCTCGCGTTCCCACTGCTCGCCGTCGAACTCGTGGTCGACCGCGGTCGTCGAGGCCTGGAGCGCCTGTGCCCGGGCGAGCACGCGCGCCACCGGGTCGATCGGCAACCCGCGGGCGCCGACGTCTTCCCCGTCCGGCACCCCGGCTTCTGGCAGATCAGCTTCGGTCATGGCACCACCGCTCCGCGGCATCCCGCCGCCTTGATGCGCGTGCCTCTCGCGGGCCGCACGCGCATTAACCCTAGCTTCCCGCTCTCGGGTACGCTCACCCCATGGCGAGCGACCACTATTTCAGCACGGAACCCGCGAGCCCCGAGAAACTTCGCCGCATCCGCGTGCCCATCGCCGGTCACGAGGTCACGCTCTCCACCGCCGGCGGCACCTTCAGCCCCGAGCGGCTCGACGCCGGCACCTCGGTGCTGCTGGGCAACACCCCGGCGCCCCCGGCCGAGGGCGATCTGCTCGATCTCGGCTGCGGCTGGGGCCCGATCGCGTTGACAATGGCGACGCTCTCGCCCGGGGCGACGGTGTGGGCGGTCGATGTGAACGAGCGCGCGCTCAGTCTCGTCCGCCGCAACGCGCAGGAGCTCGGGCTGCACAACGTGCGCGCCGTCACCGCAGCGCAGATCCCGAGCGACATCCGCTTCCGCACGATCTGGTCGAACCCGCCCATCCGCGTGGGCAAAAACGAACTGCACGGCCTGCTCGAGACATGGATCCCGCGGCTCGAGGCGCACGCCGACGCCTGGCTCGTCGTGCAGCGAAACCTCGGCTCCGACTCGCTCCAGCGCTGGCTGGCGACGGTGTTCGATGCGGGGTACAGCGTGCATCGCGCCGCCACCGGCAAGGGATACCGCGTGCTCAAAGTGCGCCGGCATGGATCAGCGCCAGGCGATTCGGGCGTGCCGGCAGCGCTCGCGCCCTGAGCGTGCCCGGCTGCGCTCACGCGCGGCGCACGCGCGGCGCACGCGCGGCTCGAGCGCGGCTCAGGCGCTGATCACACCCCGCCGGGGAAGGGTCACTCGCGCAGCGTGATGGTGCCGGAGTAGACGAGCACCGCCGGGCCGGAGAGCCCGACGTGCTCCCCCTCCTCGGTCGGAAACATGCGTACGCCCAGGGTGCCGCCCGCCACATCCACCCGCCATTGATCGGGGGCCGCCGGGCCCGCCCAGTGCCGCACCGCGAGCGCCGCCGCCGCGACGCCGCTGCCGCAACTGAGCGTCTCGCCCACGCCCCGCTCGTGCACCCGCATCCGAATCGCGCCGACGCCGTCGACGATCATCGGGTCATGCGGCACGACGAACTCGACGTTCGCGCCGGTCGCGGGCCGCGGCTCGAGCAGCGGCGGGTAGGCGAGGTCTATGCCGTCCAGCTCGGCGTCGTCGGCGACGGCGACCACGACGTGCGGGTTGCCGACGTTCACGCCCTGTCCCGGTCGCGCGACCGGCAGATCGCGCGCACGCACGAGCGTCTCGGCCGGGTCCAGCCGCCAACGCCCGAGATCCACCTGAAAGCCACCGGCGCTGCGCGTGACATCGCGCACCCCCGCGCGGGTCGCGATCGGCAGGGTGCTCCCGGGCTCGAGCACCGCGTGCCCGTGCTCGAGCAGAAACTTGGCGAAGACGCGGATGCCGTTTCCGCACATCTCAGCCAGGGAGCCGTCGGCGTTGCGGTAGTCCATGAACCACTCGGCGGCGGGTTCCTCCGTCAGTTGCGCACGCCCCTCGGGCAGGTGCTTCGAGCGCACCACCCGTAGCACCCCGTCGGCGCCGATCCCGAAGTTTCGATCGCACAGCGCGGCAACCTGCTCGGGACGCAGCTCGAGCGCACCGTCCGGGTCGGCGATGATGACGAAGTCGTTGCCGGTCCCGTGACCCTTGGTGAATGCGACGCGCTGCGACATGCTGCAAGTCTATGGTCGGCTCAGGCGTGCATCGTGAGCAGCCCCGCGGCCGTTGCCGGTTCCAGCACCGCTGCGGTGTCGATCCAGCGCACATCGCGGTACCGACGAAACCACGACACCTGTCGGCGTGCGTATCGCCGCGTCAGCGCCTGCGTCTGCGCGACGGCCTCTGCCTCGTTCAGCTCTCCGTCGAGCTGCGCGAGCGCCTGCGCGTAGCCGATCGCTCGCCGTGCCGTCACCCCGCGGTCGAGCCCATCTCGGCGCAGCGCCGCCACCTCGTCGAGCAGGCCGTCGCGCCACATCTGCACCACGCGCTCATCGAGCCGCGGCACCAGCTCCTCGCGCGCGCTCTGCACCCCGAACACGCGGGTGTCGGCCTGCCACAGCACGGGCGCCTCAGGCAGCGCAGCACCATGGGTGTGCTCGCCCTGGGCAAGCACCTCGAGCGCGCGCACCACGCGGCGGCCGTTGCGCGGGTCGACCCGCGCGGCGGTGCCCGGGTCGAGCGCGCGAAGGCGGGCGAACAGCGCCGCGGCGCCCTCCGCCTCGAGTTCGGCCTCGAGCCGGGCACGGAGCTCGGCGTCGCGGGGCGGGAAGCGGAAGTCGAAGAGCACACTGGAGACGTACAGCCCCGAGCCGCCCACCAGGATCGCATCGGCGCCGCGGGCGTGCACCTGGGCGATCGCCTGACGCGCGGCATCCTGATACCAGGCGACGGCCGCCTCGTCGGTGACATCGAGCGCATCGAACAAGTGGTGCGGGATGCCGCGCCGCTCCTGCACCGGCAGCTTGGCGGTGCCGATGTTCATGCCCCGATACAGCTGCATGGCGTCCGCGTTCACGATCTCGGCCGCTCGCCCCTGCGCGGCCAGCGCTGCGGCCAGCTCGAGCGAGAGTCGGGTCTTGCCGGTGCCGGTCGCGCCGACGACGGCGACGAGGCCGGGCACGCCTACCGCTCTGCGTCGTCGATGTTGTAGATGGGTTCGGTCACGTGCCGCGTCTCGCGCGGTGGGGCGACGTCGGCGGGGCGCCGCGTCGGGAGCCCGAGCGAGACGATCCGCGGGCCGCCGTCACCGGCCGCACCGCCGTGGCTGGGCACCGCACAGGCGTCGGCTTCGGCGCGCTCCCACGCGTCGCCCGCGCGGGTGCGACGGATCTTCAGCGGCGCGCCGTCGACCGAGTCCGCCAGCAGGTAGAACGGCGCGGCCCGGGTGATGGTCGCGGTGACGATGTCGCCGGGGCGCGGGGCCTCGGAGCCCGCCGGCACCTCGAAGTGCACGAGCCGGGAGTCCTCGGCGCGGCCCGAGAGCCGCAGGGTCTCGGCATCCTTCTTGCCCTCGCCCTCGGCCACCAGCAGCTCGACGGTGCGGCCCACCTGCTTCTCGTTCTCCTCGAGGGAGATGCGATCCTGCAGCGCGGTGAGGCGCTCGTAGCGCTCCTGGACGATGTGCTTGGGCACCTGATCGGCCATGGTGGCGGCCGGCGTCCCGGGGCGGATCGAGTACTGGAAGGTGAACGCCGTGGCGAAGCGCGCCTGCTCCACGACCCGCAGCGTCTCTTGGAAGTCCTCCTCGGTCTCGCCCGGGAAGCCGACGATGATGTCGGTCGAGATCGCGGCGTGCGGCATCCGTTCGCGCACACGATCGAGGATGCCGAGAAACTTCGCGCTGCGGTACGAGCGGCGCATCGCCCGGAGGATGCGGTCGCTGCCTGATTGCAGGGGCATGTGCAGCTGCGGCATCACCGTGGGGGTCTCGGCCATGGCATCGATGACATCGTCCGTGAACGCCGCCGGGTGCGGGCTTGTGAAGCGGATCCGCTCGAGGCCCGGGATCTCGCCTGCCGCCCGCAGGAGCTTGCCGAAGGCCGCGCGGTCGCCGAACTCGACGCCGTAGGAGTTGACGTTCTGGCCGAGCAGGGTGACCTCGATGGCGCCGTCGTCAACAAGCGCGGTGATCTCGTTCAGGATGTCGCCGGGGCGGCGGTCCTTCTCCTTGCCGCGCAGCGCGGGCACGATGCAGAAGGTGCAGGTGTTGTTGCACCCGACGGAGATGGACACCCAGGCCCGGTACACGGACTCGCGCTTGGTGGGCAGCGTCGAGGGGAACACCTCGAGCGATTCGAGGATCTCGAGCTGTGCCTCGTCGTTGTGGCGGGCGCGCTCGAGCAGGCTCGGCAGCGAACCGACGTTGTGCGTGCCGAAGACG
>JAGQTK010000085.1 GCA_020439065.1 Microthrixaceae bacterium | reverse complement strand
TCACGTGTGCGAGCTCGTGGAGAAGGGTTTTCACCTGGGCGGCATCGTCCATGTTCGTGCGCACCGCCACTTGCCGGGTGTCGAAGTTTGTGAGCCCGTTCGCGCCGTGGATCATGCCCTCATGCGGCACCGGCAAGAACTGGAACCCGGCCTCGGTGACTTGCTGGATCAGGCCGTCGCGGAGTCCCGCCGGTGCTTCGCCTTCGAGAAGCTGCGGTGAGGGCGGGAGCGGCACGTCCGGGCCGCTGGTTTGGGAGATGTCGAAGACGTAGGCGACTTTCGCGCCGACCATCCGAGACCTGACGACTTCACCCGGGCGCGGTGCCTCTTTCGGTGCGAGCTTGCGCCACGACATCGGATCAGCGGGGGTCTTCGACGCGAACTTCCCGGTGACCGGGGCGAGGATCGCGTACCCTTTCTGCCCCTTCATGACCTGCCGGCCGACCTGTTCCCACTGCCGGAACCCGGCCACGTAGGTCGGCATGGGATCGGGCACCTTGCCGGCTTCCCAGGCGGCCTGGTGCTGGGCGAAGATCAGCCACGAGTTGTTCACCGACCTCGACCGGAACTTGGCCGCGAAGGTCAGCGCTTGCTTCCAGTCCTCACCGGTGACCAGTTTCTCGACCTGCGCGTTGAGTTGTTCGCGCACCTCGTCGAGCTTCGCCTCCCGCGCAGCGCGCGCCTCTTCGGGGGTTCTCCTCGCAACCATGATCGCCTCCTCCCGGCGAGCCGCACACCGGTCGGTGGCGGCTCAGTCACCATGAGGTAGGTCAGACGCATCCAGCGATGTCGAGACGGTCAGCGAACGAGCGATGCAGGAGGTTGGCCGTCAGGACAGTAGGGACGCCTGACATAGCACAACGGATAGCAGTTTCGGCACTCGGTATGATGCCGGATTGGCGGACTGCGGCGATTTTCTGCGCTCAGAATGGCGAAATGCTGGGCATCGTCGCGGCGTGCTGCATCGCGCGGTAACGTCCGGGGGTGAGGCCCGTGCAGTCCCGGAACGCGGTTGCGGCCCGGGCCGCGTCCCTCTGGGTGGTGGAATTTCACGTCACCAGTGCAAGGGTCAGTGAGGCTAGTCTAGGCGGCCGCGATCCCGGCCAATACCACCCCCTCAACACCTGGGGTGATGAGTTTCATCGAGTTCTCGCTGAAGTAACGCCGCTCGACTGAATCCCACTCGTCGTGCTGCTCGATCAACACATGCCCAGTTAACCGCAGCAGCGCTTCAGGGTTCGGGAACGTACCGACCACGTTCGTGCGTCGCTTGATTTCTTTGTTGAGCCTCTCGAGCGGGTTCGTGGACCAGATCTGCTGCCAATGCTGGGGCGGGAACTCGGTAAACGCGAGGAGATCATCCCTCGCCTCCTCGAGGAGCTCGGCCGCGGCGGGATGAGAACGGGTGAGCATGGTGACAACTTCCCCGAACTGGGCATGCACCAGCTCCCGTTTCCCGCGCGGCACGAAGATCGTGCGGATGATCGCGGCAACCATCTGCGACGCGACTTTCGGGACCCGGGCGAGCACATTGCGCATGAAATGTACCCGGCAGCGCTGCCAGGCGGCCCCTTGGAACGCAACCTGGATCGCACGCACCAAGCCGGCGTGCGCGTCACTGATCACCAGCTGCACCCCGCCGAGACCTCGCTGCTTGAGATCACGGAAGAACTCGGTCCAGAACGGTTCGGACTCGGTATCTCCGACCTGGAACCCGAGGACCTGCCGGCGCCCGTCAGCGGCAACCCCGACAGCGATCACGATCGCCTGCGACACGACCCTGCGCCCGACGCGGGCTTTGCAGTAGGTCGCATCAACGAACACGTACGGGTAGGTCGTGTCGTCCAAGCGTCGGCCACGGAACTCGGCAACGTCTTCGTCGAGATCAGCGCAGATGCGAGACACCTCCGACTTTGAGATGCCGGTATCTGCGCCGAGCGCCCGGACGAGGTCATCGACTTTCCTCGTGGAGACGCCGTGTACATACGCTTCCATCACGACCGCGAACAATGCTTGGTCCACACGGCGTCGACGCTCAAGCAGTGAGGGGAAGAACGATCCTTCCCGAAGCTTTGGGATGCGCAGGTCAAGATCGCCCGCGGTCGTTGAGAGGGTGCGGGGTCTCGTGCCGTTGCGTTGCGTGGTCCGGTCGGTGGTGCGTTCGTAGGGGGCGGCGCCGATCACGGCGGTAGCTTCCGCATCAATGAGTTCCTGGAACGCGCGCTGTGTGAGGGCACGGATACGTTCGGTGGTTTCGGTGAGTTCGAGTTCCTTCAAGAGCTCGAGCAGGGCAGACTGGGTGAGAGCCATCGTGTGATGTGTCCTTCCGTGAGAAAAGTAGTGAGTTCTCACTGACCATTGCACGATGGCTCACCTGTCGTTCACGCCGACACACAAGCTCCCGGAATTACACCACCCCACGGGACGCCGCCGCGGCCCGATTCCGGGACGCCCACCCCGCCGCGCTGCCCGCTTCCGCGATCGACGCATCCGATTCGCGCAGAATCCGCGACATCTCCTCGACACGGAGCATCGTGAGGTATGCCAGCGGAGTCTTCCCGTAAGCGTCTGTGAAGACACGGACGAGCTGCGTCGTGGATAAGTGCACCGCCCTAGCTAGTTCCGGGATCGACCACGAATGACAGATGTCAGAGACTAGGAGCTCTCTCACCTTAGAGGCCTCGGCCCGCAGCGGTGCGAAGCGCCGGCCGCGCGGGACTGACGGCCGGGTGCGCGCTCGCTGGGTCGGAAGAGTGCGAGTCGGCGAGACATGGATGAACGGGGACACCTGATCGATCACGGCGTGCCAGAGCGCCTGCATCCGGTGGAAGCGGTCTCGGTACTGCCCGTCGACGCTGAGCGCGACCAGTTCGTCAAGCCACGGCATCAGCAGCCCGACCCGATCCTCTCCAAGCCGCATCAACTGGGCGGGCTCGGTGTAGATCGTGTCCGCGACGCTCTGCGACGCGAAGCGATCCTTGACGAGATCGATGTACTGCCAGAAGAACTGATCCAGGATGAAGTCGAGATCGAGATAGATTACAGTGACGGTGACGTAGCCCTCGGGTTGCGCGCCGCAGAGGACGTTCGCGCCGAGCAATAGCACGTCGCCGACCTTTGCGTGTTTCTCCCCGAACTCGCTGTACACGAGCGCTGACCCGTCGCGGACGGTGACAAGCTTCACACAGTCGTAGGTCGCCGGGGCGACAGGACGGTGAAAGGTACAGGTGCGAGCGAGCAACGGCTGGAACCTGCCTGCGCTGAAGGGACGACGAATCGCATGCAAGGGTGCCCCGTGCGCGCCGTCGGTCCTCGTCCCCACCATCTCACCAGGACAAACCCTGACCCCGCGTCGGGCTCAAGTCTGCCTCGCGCACACGACGCACTGCGGATGAGTGCGATGAAGATTCTTCCGGGGATGCCGGAGGTTCCTCGTTCAATCGGCGAGTGAGTAGAACTCGCTCACGGCTCCCAGGTAGCGGATCACGATCTCCAGCTCTTTCTCGCTGAACCTGTTGCTGACCGCGTCGAAAGCGTCGTCCGCTCGGCCATAGAGAGCCGTGAGTGGAGCGATCGCGTCGGGTACGAGTTCCAGTATCGTCTTCCGTCGGTCGGAAGGGTCGGCGGTGCGCCGCACGAACCCGGCCGTTTCCAGGCGGTCGATGAGCTTCGTTACCGTGCTCGTCGGCACCCCGGTGGTGTCGGCGATCTGCCGCGGAGTGCGCACGTCGTCGCGGAGCACGAGCAAGTGCAGCGTCTGCAGATCCGTGACCCGCAGACCGTGCTGTCTCGCGATGCGCTCGTTGCTCAGAATCGCCGTCACCAACTGCCGCTGCATAGCGGCGCGCGCCTGCGCCGCAAGGGATTCGCTCATACACACTCCCGTATACTACTCCCGAATCGGGACGATTCCGAAAAGGGATGATTCGTCCAGAATATCCAGAACATGGCAGGAGTGGAAGTTGAAGATACTGGTAGCCGGGGCCACCGGCATGGTCGGCACGCATGTCGTCACGCAAGCGCTGGGTCGCGGCTACGAAGTGATCGCCGTCGCCCGCACACCCGAGAAGCTCGTTGTCGAGCATCCTAGGCTCACCAAGGCTGCCGCGGACATCGAGGATTCCGCTGCGATCGCACCGCTGCTCGCCGGCGTCGATGCCGTCATCAGCACGGTCGGCATCGGCGTCGCGAAAGCGCCGACCACCCTGTACTCCGTGGGGACGCGAAGCCTGCTCGCTGGAATGGCTGAACATGGGGTGGCTCGGTTCGTGGTGATTTCCTCGGAGGTCGCGGATCACTGGGCGCACCAGGGATGGCTCAAGCTTCACGTGGTGCTCCCGCTGCTGCAACGATTCCTTGGCGCCACATATGACGACATGCGACGCATGGACATCGTGCTCTGGGAGAGCGCTGCCGACTGGACCGCGATCCGTGCGCACCGCATCCGCAACGCGCCTGGTGTCGAGAACTACCGGCTCGACCCCGAGCACGTGCTGCCTCACGGGTGGAGCATCACCGCCCCCGGCATGGCGACCGCATTGCTCGATATCGTTGAGCGCGACGACCTCAAGCGTAAGCATGTTTACGTTGCGAAGTGACCTCTGGAAATCATCACACTTGCTCCCCGGAATTAAGGATTTGCTGCTGCAATGCGGGCTTTCCGCTCCAATGCCGTGTGCATTCGTTGACGTTCGTGGAGGGCGATTCCTGCGGCGACAGAGACATTGAGTGACTCCACGCCGGGCAGCATCGGTACGGCGCACCGGAGCGTCGCATCGTTCGCGACGACATCGGAGGGACCGTTGCGTTCGGAGCCCATCAGGATTGCGAGCCGACCCGGCACCCGGCCGATCGCGTCGAGGGGGTCGTCGGCGTCCGCGGCCATCGCCGCGAGAGGGATTCGCTCGTCCCGCAGGAACTCGGTGAGCTCGGAATGGGTGGCGGTGAGTACCGGGAGGGTGAAGAGGAGGCCGCGGCAAGCGGGGATCAGGCGGCGGTCGTAGACCGAGGTCAGGCCGCTGTCGAGCAGGACGACTCCCGCGGCGCCGAAGGCGCACGCGGAGCGCAGGATCGCACCGATGTTGCCTGGAATGCGCACCCCGTCGAGCACCAGCAGATCGCCGTTCTTCACGGCGAGGTCGCGCCAGGAGGCCGACCGAGGTCCCTGCGTAGACAGTTCTCAAACCTTCCCGCACGCCTAGAAACATTGATTCTCCGTTGGAAACGTGGGGTCTACCGGGTATCGAAGCGGTGCGATGCCAACCCAATTCAAGATGTTCGCGGGTCGGTTATCCGGAGGATTGCAAATCCTCAAACCTTTCTCACAACCATTCAGGTCGACCGACTGATCGATGACTACCTCGCCGGACTATCAGTTGGGCAGTTGGGTTGAGCCCTGCCTTCGACCTGCTGTTTGGTGTTTGCACTCAGGTGGAGATGTTTCAAGAGCCGGTCACCTTCAATATCGAGGTTGGGGAGCAGCTTGTCGAGCCACTTCGGAATCCACCATGCCGCTTTTCCAAGCACCGACATGAGAGCTGGAACAAGCGTCATGCGCACAAGGAACGCGTCGACGAGAATGCCAACTGCCAGGGCGAGACCGAACTGTTTCACCATGCTGTCGTCGCTGAAGATGAATCCGGCGAACACGGACACCATGATGACTGCTGCTGCGACGACGACGCGGCTGGCCTGCTCGAATCCTTGGACCACCGACTGTTTGCCTGCGCGGCCGTGTACGTGGGCTTCACGCATAGAGCTGACAAGGAACATTTCGTAGTCCATGGCGAGGCCGTACAAGATGCCGGTCACCATGATCGGCAGGAAGGAGAGGATCGGGCCGGGAGTGTCGAACCCCACGATCTCTTTCAGCCAGCCCCACTGGAAGATCGCGGTCATAATGCCGAAAGTGGCACCGATCGTGAGCAAGAACCCTGCGGTTGCTTTGACCGGGATCAGCACCGACCGGAATACGACGAGCAGCACGAGAAGCGACAGCACCACGATGATGGTGATGTAGAGCGGCAAGACGCTTGCGAGTTTCTCTGAAATGTCGAGGTTGATGGCGGTGAGCCCTGTCACGCCGATGGTGGTGCCACTAATACCGGTGAGCGTGCCCGTGTCTTCACGCAGGGTATGCACGAGTGTCTTCGTTGCGTCATCATCAGCACCGGCAGTCGGGATCACCGAAAACAACGCCAGCGAACTATCAGGCGAAATGCCCATTGGGCGTACCGTTTCGATCGCGTCGCTTTGTTCAAGTTCGCTGGTGATGCCAGGCAGTTGGGAGTCTGTGAAGCTAGTGCCGTCGGGGGCGTGGATCACGGTGACAAGGGGTGCGTTGTACCCGTCACCGAAGCTTTCGGAGACGGCGTCTGCTGCTTGGCGTTCGGTGGTGTCGAGGTTTGCTGTGGCACCGTTTGGCATGCCCAGGCTCATTTGCGTCATCGGGATTGCGGCCACACCAAGAAGGGCCACGACCGCAACGATCACTACCCACCTGCCCTTTACCAGTGCTGTCGCGTAGCGGTGGGCGAAGCCGTGGCGCTGTTCGTAGCTGCGCTTCTGCCCGCGAGTACGCGCTTTTGTGCTCAGGATTCGTTCGCCGATGAGCCCGAGAAGTGCTGGTAAGAGTGTCAATGCGATCAACACTGCACAGAGCACAGTTGCTGCCGCTACCAGCGCCATTGTGGTGAGGAACGAGATACCGATGAGGGTAAGGCCCCCGAGGGCGATGATGACGATGAGGCCTGCAAAGAGCACGGCGCTTCCTGCTGTACCTGCGGCCCTGCCTGCGGCTTCTTCTGCCGAAAGGCCCTCACGCAGAATCAGGTGGCGTTGCCGGTTCACGATAAAGAGTGCGTAATCTAGCCCGACGGCGAGCCCGATCATGAGGGCGAGTACCGGGGTGGCGCTGGTGAGTTCGATGCTCTGGGAGAGTGCGAAGGCTCCGCCGAGCCCGACCGCGACACCGATGATGCCGGTCACCAGTGGCAGGCCCGCCGCTCGAAGCGAGCCGAGCGTGAGCAAGAGTACGAGGCCCGCGACGAGTAACCCGAGCGCTTCATGGCCACCCAAGGGTGGTTCGTGTGGTTTCAGAGATTCCGTGGGAAGTGCCGTGAGCCCTGCTGTGTCGGCATGCTCGGATGCGATCGCAACGACGTCTTCGATGGCGCCAGATGGCAGGTCTTCAACCTGTTCGGTGAACTGGATCTGCATGAGGGCAACAGCCCCGTCAGCTGACACGAGCACCCCGGGTGCAAGCATGCCCTGTTTCAGCAAGGCCTCTTGCATCATCTTTTCTTGCTGCTCAGGACTTGGCGGAGCATTCGGGGATGGCATCGGTGACTGCTCAGCTGATTGTTGTGGCAGCCCCGGTTGCTGCGCCTGTTGACCAGCTGTCGCTTGGGTGGGTGGGGTTGCTAATGCTGGGGCTTCACGGGCAACGACGTATTCGTTTTCGGAAATTTCTTTCATTGCCGCGCGAACCGCGTCTGCAGCTCCATCCTCATCAAGGCGTTTGCCTTCATCAGCGGTGAAGACGATGGTGCCCTGACCGCCAGAAGTTTCGGGAAACTCGGTGCGCAGCTGGTCGATGACCGTCTGACTTTGGGTGCCATCGATCGTGATTGCCGAGCTGATTTTGGCCCCGCTTGCAACAGCAAGGCCGAGCACCCCGCCAACGATGAGCAGCCAAGTGAGAATGAACACCCACGGACGCCGGTAGGAAAACCGTGATAAACGGTACAGAAATATGGACATCAAAAGCCTTTCTGGCATGCCGAGTAAACGTAGGGTGGGCCCCTACGTGCGAAGAGTTGAAAAATGGTGGGGTTAGAGACCGGCTCTGAGCTTTGAGAACACCTTCTCAACGAACTCATCGAGCGACGACTTCGACTCCGAAGAGCCGATTTCGATGAACGAAGTCAGCGCGCCGTAGGCGGCACCAACTATGATCGGAGCCGCAAACTTCGCCGCAGAGTTCTTAGCCTGCGCCGTGACCACAACCTGAGCAGTTCTACGAATTTCTGCGTGCACGTTCTCAACGAACGGCTGCAAAGCCGGATCTTTCCGTGCCAGGTCTCGCAGCTGGATCAACAGGTCAAACATGCCGCCCGAAAGCTGGTGTAGCGCGAGTGCGCGAACCCACTCCAATAGCGGGGTGCCCTCGGGCATCTCAGGCAGCGTGGCAATGCCGTCTTCTAACTGTTCGCGAGCGAGCGCAGCAACAGCTTC
>JAGQTK010000084.1 GCA_020439065.1 Microthrixaceae bacterium | reverse complement strand
TCAAGAAGGTCGCCGCCAAGAAGGCTCCGGTCAAGAAGGCCGTCGTGAAGAAGGCCGCAGTCAAGAAGGTCGCCGCCAAGAAGGCACCGGCCCGGGGCCGCAAGTAAGCCGCACTCGGTACTGAACAGAGAGACGCCGCGGGAGCATCACTCCCGCGGCGTTTCTCTGTGCTACTTCTCCGGCGCCGCCAGCGGACTGCAGATGTGATCGGCCGCGATCACCTTGCCGTCGGCGATCGACAACACCCACACGCTGCCCTTGCGGTTGCGGGACTTGTCTGGCCGCGCGCCGTCGCGTTCGCACCACCAGGTGATCAGATCGGGAATCACCTTGCCCTGTGTACAGATAACCCGCGTGCCGGATTTCGCGGCGATCTCGAGCACCCGCTGGCGCGCACGTTTGGGCCGGTCGGCGTACGCCTCCTCGGTGAGCGCCGGTTCGTCGCGGATCTGCGTCGAGAGTTCGTCGGCCAACGGTTCGATGGTCTGGCGGCAGCGCACCCGGTCGGCGGCGTGCAGGTCGGTGGCGCCGAACGCGAGCAGCAGCCACACCAGCGATTCCGCCTGCGCCCGGCCATGTTTGTCCAGCGGCCGCTTGCGGTCGTCACCCTTGTAACGGCTCTTGCGCCCCGCCGTCGCGTGCCGGACGATCAGCACCGTCTGGGTGTCCGCCGGCTGTTTGGCGAACCTGCGCAATACTTTCCGGTCATACGGGTAGGTCAATCTGGCCAGCGCAGCTGGCACGGGTAGCCAGATCAGCTGGTCCACCTCGTCGTTCGGGCTGAATTCGCCTTCACCGGCTCGTGCCGCCCAGTAGACGACCTTCTTGACGCCATCGCCGATGGGATAGCTGACCGACAGGAGCCGCCGCCCCAGCCGGCAGTGGTAGCCCGTCTCCTCGAGGATCTCGCGCACGGCGGTGACCGCTTCGGTCTCACCCGGATCGACCTTGCCCTTGGGCAGCGACCAGTCGTCGTACCGGGGGCGGTGGACGATGGCGATCTCGAGCACCGGGGCAACGGCTGGGTCCGAGGCCGCGTCCGATTCGGCAGCCCGGTATCGCCACAGCACCGCTCCGGCCGCGCGCACTTGCGCGGGAGGCCCGGGCACGTCTTTGGACACCTCAACTCCTGCAGGTCAATCCGGCGCCCTTCGGGGACCGGATGTGCCGGTGATAACGAGTGACCGGTTACGGGTGGCGGTGCTTCTCCATCATGGACGCCTGATGATCGCGGACCGACTGGCCCTCGGCCGGCAGCGCGGTCCAGTGGCCGTCGGCACCCAACTCCCAACAGCGCGTCGCGGGGTCCATGGCCGATTCGAAGACGTCGTCGAGCTGAGCCGTCAGCCTGGGCTCCTTCACCTGCGCCATCACCTCCACCCGTCGGTCGAGATTACGATGCATCATGTCGGCGCTGCCGATCCAGAATTCATTGATGGCGCTGAAGTGAATAATGCGTGAGTGTTCGAGGAACCGGCCGAGGATCGAGCGCACCACGATGTTCTCCGAGAACCCCGGCGCCCCCGGCCGCAACGCGCAGATGCCGCGCACCACGACCTCGACGCGAACCCCCGCCTGTGAGGCGCGGTAGAGCGCGTCGATCACCTGCTCGTCGACCAGGGCGTTCATCTTCAGCCGGATCCGCCCGTCGGCGCCGCCCCGGGTCGCCTCGGCCTCGCGCTCGATGCGTTCGATGATGCCCTTGCGCACGCTGTGGGGTGCGACCAGCAGATTGCGGTAGCTGACTTTTCGCGAATAGCCGGTCAGCGAGTTGAACAGGTCGGTCAGGTCCGCGCCGATGTCCGGGGCCGCGGTCAGCAGTCCCACGTCCTCGTACAGACGCGCGGTCTTCGGGTTGTAGTTGCCGGTGCCGATATGGCAGTAGCGGCGGATGGTCGAACCCTCGCGGCGCACCACCAGGCATGTCTTGCAGTGGGTCTTGAGCCCGATCAGCCCGTAGACCACGTGCACGCCGGCCTGCTCCAGCTTGCGCGCCCAAGTGATGTTCGCCTGTTCGTCGAACCGGGCCTTGATCTCGACGAGGGCCACCACCTGCTTGCCGGCCTCGGCGGCGTCGATCAGGGCGTTGACGATCGGGGAGTCACCCGAGGTCCGGTACAGGGTCTGCTTGATGGCCAACACGTTCGGGTCGGCCGCGGCCTGCTCGATGAAGGCCTGCACGCTCGTCGCGAACGACTCGTACGGGTGGTGCACGAGCACGTCGGCCTTGCCGATGGCCTTGAAGATGTCGGAGCGCTCATTGCTGTCGCCGGGCTGGAACGCGACGGCCGTGGTCGGCAGATGCGGCGGGTAGCGCAGGTCGGGACGGTCGACGCGGGACAGGTCGAACAGCCCGCGCAGATCGAGCGGGCCGGGGAGGCGGTACACCTCCTGGTCGGTGATGTCGAGCTCGCGCAGCAGCAGGTCGAGGGTGACGTCGTCCATGTCGTCGGTGATCTCGAGGCGGATCGGCGGGCCGAAGCGGCGGCGCAGCAGTTCGGCCTCGAGCGCCTGGATCAGGTTCTCGGTCTCGTCCTCCTCGACGACCACATCCTCGTTGCGGGTGAGGCGGAACGTGTGGTGATCGAGGATCTCCATGCCGGGGAAGAGCTCGTCGAGGTGGTTCGAGATCAGGTCTTCGAGCGTGATGAAGCGCAGATCGCCGTCGCCGTTCGAGACCGGCACGAAACGGGGGAGCATGGGCGGCACCTTCAGGCGCGCGAATTCCTGCCGGCCCGTCTTGGCGTTGCGGATGCGCACGCTGAGGTTGAGAGACAGCCCCGAGATGTAGGGGAACGGGTGGGCCGGATCGACGGCGAGCGGCATCAGCACCGGGAAGATCTGCAGCTGGAAGTAGTCGTTCAGGCGCGACTTGTCGTCATCGGGGAGCGACTCCCAGGTGACGATGTGGATGCCCTTCTCGGCCAGCGCGGGCCGGACGAGCCCCTGCCAGGCCTCGGCGTGGCGGAGCTGGAGCCGGTAGGCCTCCGCCGAGATGTCGGCGAGCACCTCGCCGGGGGCGCGCCCGATGTTGGAAGGCACCGCAAGCCCGGTCACGATGCGACGCTTCAGGCCCGCAACCCGAACCATGAAGAACTCGTCGAGGTTGCTCGCAAAGATCGCCAGGAAGTTCGCGCGCTCCAACACCGGCAGCGAGTCGTCTTCGGCCAGCTCGAGCACGCGCTGGTTGAACGCGAGCCAGCTCAGCTCGCGATCGAGGTAGCGCCCCTCGGGCAGCTGCGCGTCATAGCCTTCGAACGCCGCATCGAAGTCGTCGTCATCGCCGTCGCCGAGGCCGGTGTCGAGAATCTCGTGGTCGATCATGGGTTCATCCTTGCATTCCCGTGTCGATCGTGCGCATATCCGGCGTGAACGAACGCGCATCTGACATGCACGGCAGGTTGCCGCGGCGTGGCCGGCACGGGTCGCTATCTCAGCGGGGTGCGCCGCCTGGGGTGTCGTCCTCACCCACGGCGAATCGGTAGCCGACGTTGCGCACGGTGCCGATCAGCTGCTCGAGATCGCCCAGCTTGGCGCGCAGGCGCCGCACGTGCACATCGACGGTGCGGGTGCCGCCGAAGTAGTCGTAGCCCCACACCTCGCTCAGCAGCTGTTCGCGGGTGAACACGCGGGAGGGGTGGGTGGCGAAGAAGTGCAGGAGCTGGAACTCCTTGTAGGTGAGGTCGAGCCGCTTGCCGCGCAGCTTGGCCGCGTACGAGGCCTCGTCGATGGTGAGCCCGGCGATCTGGATGCGGGTGGTGGGGTGCTCCGCCGCCGCGCGGCCGAGCGCGAGGCGGATCCGGGTGTCGACCTCGGCGGGGCCGGCGGTGTCGAGCACCACGTCGGCGATGCCCCAATCGGCATGCACCGCGGCGAGGCCGCCCTCCGTGACAACCAGCAGCACCGGGGTGTCGAGGCCGATGCTGCTCAGCACCTTGCACAGTGCGCGGGCCGCGGCGAGGTCGCGGCGCCCATCGAGCACCAGCAGCTCGGCGCCGGGTGCAGTGACCAGCCGCGCCGAGTCGGCGGGGATCAGGTGTGCGCGGTGGCCCAGGAGCTGGAGCGCGGGCAACACCGCGGCGTCGTCTGGCGCCGAGCTCATGATGAGCAGCTGAGCCACGCGGTTCCTTCCGGGCTGGGTGTGTCCATCATAGAGTTGGTGGCATGAGCGCCCCCCAACTGGTTCACCGTCCGCGCACCCGCGGCATCGTCGCCGTGTGGATCGTGGCACTGCTGGCGGGGGTTGCGGTGGCGATCTGGGCCCCCGACGATCGCCTCATGATGTGGATGCTGCTGGCCCTCGGCGGCGCGTTCATCCTCGCCTTCGCGCTCCAGCTTTGGCGTGGCGAGGCGTCCGGGTTCATCCAGCGCGTCGCGCTCAGCGTGGTCGGTGCGCTCGTGTTGCTCGGGATGACCTCGCTCGTTGTCGGACTTGTGCGATTGGCCGCGGTGACGGCGGGATAGACTCTGCGTATGGATCTCGTCGCACTCGAACTCTTCTTCGTGGGTCTTCTTGGGCTCGCGTCGCTGGCCATCGTCGGCGTCTCGGCGGTCGTCGTGGTCAATCTGTACCGCGGCCAGCGCTAAGGCAGCATCCGGTTCGCATGATTGACATTCCGGCCGACCTGCCCGCCGACCTCGTGCCGCTCTCGTGGCTTCGCGGCGTGTGGGAGGGCACCGGTGTGATCGACTACGTCGTCGGCGAGGAGCGGCTGCGCGGCGAGTTCGCGCATCGCGTCAGCTTCAGCCACGACGGCAGCGACGCGCTGGGCTACTCGGCCACCGCGGTGTTGATCGGTGACGGCGACGGTGCGGAGTTCGCCGAGGGCGATCCGCGCCGGGTGCCGCTTGTCGCCGAGACCGGCTTCTGGCGCCTGACCCGACCGCTCGGCGCGGCCGATGCCGGGCCGGGGCTGCTGCCCCCGACCGCGCCGGCGCCGGCACGCACCGCCGACGACGTGGAGGCGCTGCGCAACAGCGCGGACGGCTTCGACATCGAGGCATCCATCGTGCACGCCGACGGTGTGTGCGAGCTGTACCTCGGGCAGGTGCGCGGGCCGCGGATCGATCTCGCCACCGACGCCGTGGTGCGCGCGGCGGGTGCCAAGGACTACCTTGCGGCGACCCGCATGTACGGCCTCGTCGACGGGCACCTGCTGTGGGCGTGGGACATCGCGGCCCTCGGCGCCGAGCTGGGATCGCACGCGTCGGCGCGCCTGCAGAAAGTGCAGTGATGCGCTCGCCCTTCGCCGCGCTGCCCGGGGCCGTCGTCCCCGAGGGCGCGCAGGCGCCCGCCCATTACGGCAACCCGCTCGGCGAGCAGCGCCGCCTCGCACAGGGTGCCGCGATCGTGCACCTCGGCGACCGCCGCGTGCTCACGCTCACCGGCCCCGATCGTCTCGGCTGGCTGGATTCGATCTCGAGCCAGGAGCTGAAGAGCCTGCAGCCCGGCGTCAGCACCGAGACGCTGATTCTCGACCCCCAGGGGCACATCGAGCACCAGGCGAACCTGGTCGACGACGGCGAGCGCCTGTGGCTGATCGTCGATCAGGACGATGCCGAGCCCCTGCAGGCATGGCTGACCCGGATGCGGTTTCGCATGCAGGTAGAGATCGCCGATGTCACCGATGAGTTCGCGGTGCTGGGCTGGGTCGATCGCGCCGGCGGCGCGGCGGGTGCGCTCGTCGCGGGTGAGGGCGCTGCGGGTGACGGCACTGCGGGTAAGGGCGCTGCGGCGGCGCCGAGGATCATGTGGCGCGATCCCTGGGCCTCGGTCTCGCCCGGGGGTTACCAATATGCATCGGGTGCGCAGCATCCGGCGGCGGCATGGGCGTGGACCGAGGCGATCGTTCCCAGCGCGATGCTGACGCGGATCGCCGCGGCGCTCGCAGCGGCGGGCGCGGATGCCTCGCCCGCCGGCACCAGCGCGGCAGAGGCCCTGCGGGTCGAGGCCTGGCGCCCGCGCTGGAGCGCGGAGGTCGACGAGAAGTCGCTCCCGCACGAGTCGGACTGGCTGCGCTCGGCCGTGCACCTGAACAAGGGCTGCTACCGCGGGCAGGAGACCGTCGCGAAGGTGCACAATCTCGGCCGCCCGCCTCGGCGCATGGTGCTGCTGCACCTCGACGGCAGCCAATCCACCCTCCCGCAGCCCGGCGCCGCGGTGCTGCGGCAGGGCACGGTCGACGACTCGGGGGCCCCGGTCGCCGGCGCCGAGGTCGGGCATGTGACCTCGGCCGCACTGCACTACGAGCTCGGCCCCATCGCGCTCGCCGTGATCAAACGCAACGTGCCCGTCGATGAGACGCTCGAGGTGGAGGTCGACGACGGCCGGCTCCCGGCGACGCAGGAGGTCATCGTCCCCCCGGATGCCGGCGCGACCGCGAACGTGCCCCGGCTGCCGCGCATCGGCGGCCGCCCGCGGCGCTGAGCCCAGCGCGCGTCGCGCGTCAGCGCGCCGCAGCCGGCGAGATCGCACCGATGTCGCGCAGCGCGGTCTCGGCGGCGTGGAAGCCCGCCATGCCGTGCACCCCGCCGCCCGGCGGGGTTGACGCGCCGCACAGATACACGACCCCGCGCCGTCCCCGGTACGCGTTGGAGCCCAGGCGCGGCCGGGCCACAAGCTGGCGGGCGGTGTTCGCGCCGCCGCCGATGTCGCCGCCCAGCAGTGCGCCGTTGCGTGCCTCCAGCTCGATCGGACCGCTCACATGCGTGGCGACGATGCGATCCCGAAACCCCGGCGCGAAGCGCTCGATCTGGGCGAGCACGGCGGGTGCGGCATCGCCCTCGTAGCCCGCGGGCACGTGCGCATACGCCCACAGCGGGTTGATGCCGCCGGCCGAGCGCGTGGGGTCGGCGAGGTACTGCTGCGCGATCAGCACGAACGGCCGCTCCGGCATGCGTCCGGCCACCGCGGCTCGCTCGGCGGCCGCGATCTGCGCGGCGCTCCCGCCCAGGTGCAGCACGCCCGCGCGCCGTGCGTCGGGGTCGCTCCAGGGCACGTCTCCCTCGATCGCGTAATCGACCTTGAACGCCGCGGGTCCGGGCCGGAACCGCGACCACGCGCGGCGCGTGCGCGCGGGCACGTCGCCACCCAGCATGCGCAGGGCGGCGCGCGGGGGCACGCTCAGCAGCACGAGGTCGGTGCCCAGGGCCGCGGCATCCACGACCCGCCGCCCTGTCTCGATGCGACCGCCGAGGCTACGCAGCCCGCACTCGAGTGCCGCGATCAGCCCGGCCGCGCCGCCCTCCACGATCGGCCACCCCGCGTCGTGCGCGGCGGCGGTGAGCATCACGCCGGCGGCGGCGCTGAGGGGGGTGTCGTGCCGCGTGAAGCCGTGCGCGGCGATGCCCGCGAACAGCGCGCGGGCCGGCTCGTCCGCGAAGCGGCGCGTGAACCACGTGGTGGGCAGCGCCGCGCGCATGCCCACCCGCGCCATGGTCAGGGGATGCCGCGGCCAATGCACCAGGGGCGCGAAGGTGTCGTCGACCACCTCGTCGTAGCGCCGCGCGAGTGGGCCGAACGCGCGCGCCCACGCCGCGCCGTCCCGGCCGAGTCCCTGCGCGGTGCGCGAGATGTCCTCCCACAGCAGCGCCGTGGTGGCCGGGGAGCGGCCCGGGGCACCGCCCGGGCTCGGCTCGAGCGGGTGCGCGAGCACCGCCTCGTGCCGCAGCCAGCGCAGCCCGTGGCGTTCGAGGCGCAGGGAGCGCAGGAACGGCGAAGACATGGCGCCGGGCATTGCGGTCGCGCCCAGGTCGTGGCGCACGCCAGGGAGGGTGAGCTCTTCGGTGCGGGCGCCGCCGCCGAGCGTGTGCTCGGCCTCCACGAGCGTGACCGCGACGCCGGCCTGGGCGAGGCGGATGGCGGCGGCCAGCCCGTTCGGGCCGCCGCCGACCACGGTGGCCGTGGTCATCGCCGACCGGGCGGTGCGGGTGGCCGTGGCATCCAGGGGGCGGGCATGCCCTCATTGTGTCAGCAGCCGCGCCCTCCGGCGCCCGTGCCGATGCCGATCGCGCGCCGTCACCGGTCGTCACCGGTCGTCACCGGCCGTCACCGGGCACGACGGCTGGGTAGGATTGGCGGCATGAGCGCGCCTTACAACCTGATTCTTCTTCGCCACGGTCAAAGCCTCTGGAACGAGCAGAACCTGTTCACCGGATGGGTCGATGTCCGCCTCACCGAGAAGGGGCGCGCCGAGGCCGCGCGCGCGGGCGAGCTCATCGCCGAGTCGGGGCTGACCCCCGATGTCGTCTACACCTCGGTGCTCAGCCGTGCGATCCAGACCGCG
>JAGQTK010000083.1 GCA_020439065.1 Microthrixaceae bacterium | reverse complement strand
TGATGATGAACGTGCCCTTGTCGGTCTGGAGCGGGAAATCGCCCATGAACACGGTCTGCGTCTTGATCTCGCCCGTGATGTGGTTCATGAACTCGGCCTCGACGTACAGCGGGGCGGCGTAGGTCTTGCCGCGCTCCTTGCAGTCGTCGATCGAGTACTTCTCCGGCTCGAGGTACGGGTTGGTGAACGAGAGTTGCATGGTCTCGCCGAGGTCTTCAATCGGCGAGATCTCTTCAAAGATCTCTTCCAGACCGCTGATCGGCGTCAGGTCGGTGCGGCCCTGCGCCTGGCCCTCGGCCAGTCGCTGCTTCCATGCCTCGTTGCCGACGAGCCAGTCGAATGACTCAGTCTGCAGCGCCAGCAGGTCGGGTACCGTCAGCGTGTCGGAGATCTTGGCGAACGAGAGGCGGGATGCTCCGCGACCGTTCTTGGGCGTGTTGGTGGATGCGTTGCGCGCAGCAGCCAAGGGGATAACCTCCATGGGCCCGTGAGGGCTCGTGATTCCTGGTCGTTGGATGAAGAACTCACCAGTCCCCCGAGATCCGCGTCACACCACACGCAGTGAATACTGCATGGGCGCGGGGAGCACGAGCCGACCACCATATGAGGGCAGGGGGAATCTAGGAGCGCAAGGAACAACTATATTCCGCAAACGGCGGCGTGTCCAGTCCAAATCTTGACGACTCGGTGTAGCTGCGGTATAACTTGCCGATTCGGCCCCGTCTCACAGCCGATTCACAGGGTTGCGCGCCGAAAACGGAGGCGTTCGCCCGGCCGGGCCTGCGCGAGGCGATCGAGGGATGCCGCGGCGACGACCGCGATCACAGGATAGCCGCCCGTGACCGGTCCGTCGGAAAGCAACACGGTCGGCATGCCCGAGGGCGGCACCTGCACGGCCCCGACCACCATGCCCTCGCTGGGCAGCTCGCCCGCGCGAACCCGCTCGAGCACCGGGCCGTGCAGGCGCATCCCGACCCGGTTCGAATCGTTCGAGACGAGCCACGTCGCATCGAACAGCGCTGCGCGCGCGGCCGGCGTGAACCACTCGGCCCGCGGCCCGGGGGCAAGTGCAACCTCGAGCAGCGCGCGCTCGAGGCCCCGGGGCACGGGATCGCTGGCGGGGATCGGCCCGGCGAGATCGCCGGCGATGGCGACGGTGTCGCCGGGCGCGAGCGGCGGATGCCCGAGGCCCGCGAGCACGTCGCTCGAGCGGGAGCCTGCGACGATCGGCGCGTCGATGCCGCCGCGAACGGCGAGGCAGAAGCGCACGCCGGCCTCCGCCATGCCGATGCGCAACCGGGTGCCCGCGGGCCAGAACACAGCCTGGTTCGGGCCGAAGGGGCGGCCGTCGATCTCCGCGTCGCCGCGCGCACCGGTGAGGGCGATCCAGAGCCCACGCGGCGCAGCGTGCGGGGTGGCGCCGGGCGCGGCCCGCCGCGCCGGCACCAGCACCGCAGAGAATCCGCCCATCGTGATCTCCAGCGCCGCGGCGCCCCGGGCGTTGCCGAGCAGGCGATTGGCGAGCGCGAGCGCGCCGCGGTCGAGGGCGCCGGAGGGGGCGATGCCCTGGTCCGCGTGGCCGGGGCGCCCGAGGTCCTGCACCGTGGCGAGCAGGCCCGGCGCCTCGATCAGGATCGATGCGCCGCTCACGTGCCTACCGCCCGAAACCGCACGAGATCGCCGGGGGCGAGCAGCGCGGGCTCCGCCGCGAGGGGGTCGAACATGCGGGTGGCGGCCGTGCCGATCAGCTGCCAGCCGCCGGGGGTCCGGCGCGGGTAGACGCCGCTGAACTCGGCGGCCAGCCCGAGCGCGCCCTCCGGCACCGCGGTGCGCGGGGCGGGCAGGCGCGGGACGTCGAAGGGCCACTGCGGGCTGATCAGGTAGCCGAAGCCGGGCGCGAACCCGGTGAACGCCACCCGCCAGTCGGCCGCGGTGTGGCGCGCGACAAGCTCGCCCGGCGCGAGGCCGAGCGCCGCGGCGACCGCGGCGAGGTCGGGACCGTCATAGCGCACGTCGATGACGTGGGAGCGGGCGGGGGCAGCGGGGGGATGCGCGCCGCCAGCCCCGCCGGGGCGTTCGCCGGCCGCGACCCGCTCGATCCATGCGCGCGCCTGGGCGAGGGTGAGCACCGCAGGATCCACCTGCACCAGCACGGTGCGCGCGGCGGGCACGAGATCGACGACGCCGGGCGGCCGTGCAGCCTGCAGCGCGCCGGCGAGGGCGAGCACCCCCGCAAGGCTCGCGAGCTCCACAAGCACGGCGCGCTCCCCCATCGGCAGCAGGCGGGCGCCGGCGCCCTCGTTCACCACGGCGCCCGCACCGTGATGCCCTCGCGCTCGAGCGCCGCGCGCACGGCGACGGCCATGGTCACGGCCGCCGGGGTGTCACCGTGCACGCACAGCGACGCGGCATCCACACGCACGCGCGTGCCGTCGACGGCGACGACCTCGCCGTCGCGCGCCAGCCCGATCGCGCGCTCGACCAGCTGCGCGACCGAGTCGAGCACGGCGCCCGGCGCGCCCCGCGGCACGAGCGTGCCGTCGCGCGCATAGCCGCGATCAAGAAACGCCTCGCGCACGAACGGGATGCCGCGCTCCGCCGCCGCGGCCTCAATCTCGCCGCCGAGCCCGAGCACGGGCAGGGGCCGACCCAGCGCCTCGGCGAAGGCGACGACGGCCCCCGCGACCGCCCCGGCCTGCGCGGGATCGTGCACGATCCGGTTGTACAGCGCGCCGTGCGGCTTGACGTAGCGGATGTCGGCACCGGCGCCGCGAAGCGCGTCCAGCTGCGCGGCGATCTGCCCCCGCAGCACGTCCGGCGCGAGGTCGACGGCGCGCCGCCCGAAGTGCTCGCGGTCGTCGTAGGAGGGGTGTGCGCCGATCGCGACCCCGAAGCGCGCGGCGCGGGCGACGCTCGCACCCATGGTCCCGGCATCCCCCGCATGCGCGCCGCACGCGATGTTGGCGCTCGAGATCAGCGCGAACATCGCCTCGTCGTCGCCGGTGGGCGCGCCCCGCCAGGTCTCGCCGAGATCGCTGTTGAGGTCGATCGACATGCCCCCACGATAACCCCGGCCCCGCGCAGCGCCCAGGCCGTTCGCGGCGACGCCGCGAGCCGCGCCACCGCGGCGGCCTAGGCTCGTGCACGTGACCAGACAGCGCAGAGACAGTGCGGATGCCCCGACCGCCCGCCTTTCCGACGGGACGTACGCGCAGATCGTCGAATCGACGTTCACGAGCGGCTACGAGCTGATCGTCGACGGCACCCCGCAGTCGCACGTCGACCTGGAGGACCCGACCCACCTGCACTTCGAGTACGTCGCGCGGATGGGCGCGGTCATCGACCAGCTGCGCGAGCCCGGCACGCCGATCACGGCGATCCACCTCGGTGCGGGTGCGATGACGATTCCCCGTTACATCGAGACGAGCAGGCCCGGTTCGCGCCAGCAGGTGATCGAGCTCGAATCGGTGCTCGTCAACCTCGTGCGCAGCGCACTTCCCCTCCCCAAGGGCGCGTCCATCCGCGTGCGACACGGCGACGCCCGCGCCGTGCTGCGCGCGCTGCCCGCTGGCCTGCGCGGCTCGGCGGATCTGCTCGTCTCGGACGTGTTCGCCGGCGCCCAGACCCCCGCGCACGTGACATCGCTCGAGTTCTACCGCGAGGCATCCACGGTGCTTGCGCCGGATGGCGCGCTGCTCGTGAACCTCGCCGACGGGCCTGGGCTCGCCTATGCGCGGCGGCAGATCGCCACGTTGCGCGCGGTGCTCCCCCACGTGATCGTGCTGGCGGAGGCGCAGGTGCTGAAGGGTCGCCGTTTCGGCAACCTCGTGCTGGCGGCATCGGCGCGGCCGCTGCCCATGGAATGGCTGCCACGGTTGATGGCGGCGGGCCCGCACCCGGCGAAGGTGGCCTCGGGCCGCGAGGTCGACGAGCTCGCGAAGGGCGCGGCGATCGTCATGGATGACGCGGCCGTCGCCTCGCCGAAGCCCGATGCCGGGATCTTCGGCCGCTGACGGGCGGCCGCGGGAGCGGGGCGGCCGCGGGAGGGCGGCATCCGCTCTCCGCGCTTTCGCACGGGAGGCGAGTCGCTCGGCCCGCCCGCAGGCACCTCAGGCACACTGGAAGGCAGACGATTCGCCGGCCCTCGTCTGCCGCCTGACCCGGAGGGAGCCATCATGAGCCTCATCCTCGGTTACGACCCCGAGACCCTGCGCGAGCAGGTCGATCTCGACGCCTGCGCTGCGCGCCTCGCCGAGCTTGGAGAGCAGCGCAGCCTGCAGGCGCTGCTTGAGCGCGTCTGGCTGCTGAAGGTGCTCGGCCGCCTCGAAGACGCCCTGGTCATCTCAGAAGAGTCGGTGCGCGTGGCCCGCATGGCCGGCACCCGCAAGGATCTGCTGCGCGCCCGCATCCTGCACGCGACGATCAACCAGTGGCGGGGCGCGTACGCCGCCGCCGAGCACGAGCTCTCCACCTGCGCCGCCGAGGCCGAGGGGCAGGGCTGGCCGTCGATCGCCGCCTTCGCGCTGCAGCACCGCGGCAAGACCCACTTCGACGCCGGCGATTTCGAGCGCGCCCGCGGCGACTTCAAGCGCGCGCTGTTTCTACGCCAGGAATCCGGCGCGGCCGATGCCCAGATCGAATCGGCGCTGCTCGCCGTGGATGCCGCAGACCGGCGCCGCGCGCAGCAGGCGGCGAGCTGACGCTGCGCCCGAAGCGCGCACGAGCGCTCCCCGCAGCGCCGTCCGCAGCGTCCACCCAGTGTCGTAGCTATGTTCTAAGGTTGCGCCATGTCTGAGTTGAGCCGGGTCCGCCACTGGGCGGACGCCCTGATCGCCCTCCACCTCGACGAGTCGTGGTCGTTCGCGTTCGATAACGCCAAACGCCGCGCGGGCCAGTGCGACTTCACGCGCAAACGCATCACCGTCTCGCGCTACCTCGCCGCTCGCTTCGAGGATGACGACGTGCACCAGATCCTGCTGCACGAGGTCGCACACGCCCTCGCCGGCCCCGCCGCCGCCCACGGCCCTCGCTGGCTGGCGACCGCGCGCGCCCTCGGCTACGTCGGCGGCCGCACGCACATGGGCGAGACCGCGGTCGAGCTCGCACCCTGGATCGGCACCTGCCCCGCCGGGCACCTCGCGTATCGACATCGCCGCCCCACCCGCGCGGCGTCATGCGTCAAGTGCGCGCCGCGCTACGACCCCCGCTTTGTGTTCACGTGGGAGAAGCGCGAGATCACCGCGGCGGATCGGCGAGCGGCGCTGCAGCCGCGGTAGTCGGTGCTCGGTGCTCGCCGCGATTCGGTCGTCGCCGCGCGCCGGCGCTCAGGCCTCGAGGCGGACGAACTGCTCGCCGCGCAGCACCGGGACGGCCACGCTCGCGTCGAGCTCGGCGGCGTGCGCCACATCGGCGCCGAGGCCGGCGGCGGCCAGCTCGCGACCGGAGCCACTCGCGCCGATCAGATGCCCCACCCCGCGCTGCAGCGCAGCAAACCCCTCCGCCGCGACGGCCGCCTCGGGCGAGCAATGGTCGATCCCGCGTGCGATGAGCGCGTCGATCACCGCGCCCGCCCCGAGCAGATCCTCGACCGAGAAGCGGGGCACCACCGTCGCCGCGCGCTCCGCGTCCGCGCCGGCACGTGCGACGCGCTCGCGGGTGTCTGGGGTGAGCGGGCCGAGCAGCATCGGCACCGGGGCGCTGCGCGGCGCGCGCTCGCCGGCGGCGATGACGTCGACCGAGACCCGACCGCCGCGGGCGTGCTGCGCGCGAACGATGGCGTCGGCCACGGCGGTGCGGTTGCGCAGGCTCCCGAGCAGCACGATCGCACCGCGCGCCGTCTGGGCCGCGGCCGCGTGCGCGATCGGGGCGCCGTTGCGCGAGAGACCCGCGAGCGCCGGGACGACCCGCCCGGCCTCCACCGCCGAGGTGGCTGCCGTGCTGAACCGCAGCACATCGACGACCACGATGACATCGGCTGGGTGCAGCCGTTCGAGACCCTCGACCCCCCAATCGAATCGCACCTGGTAGCTCGACTGATCGAAAGCGCTCACCACGCCAGCCTAGGCAGTGCCAGACTGGCAGCGTGCGAATCCTGCTGAAATTCGTGATCGACTGCGATGTGGATGCCGCGTGGCGCGCGCTGCACTCGCCGCGCGCCGTCGCCGAGCTCTACGGGCCGCTGCTGCACGTGCAACCGCTCGTGCAGACCGAGTTTCCGAGCTCGTGGGAACCGGGCGCCGACGCCGGGGTGCAGCTCTCGCTCGCCGGCCTCGTGCCGATGGGCCGCCAGCTGATCTCGGTGAGCGATCGTGAGGTCACCGACGAGCACGGAGCGGTCTGGATCTTCCGCGACAGCGGCATGCCCCTGACCGGCCCGCTCTCCGGCCTCGACGTGTGGGATCACCAGATGGCCGTCTCCCCCGTCCCGGGCGATCCCTCGCGCACGCTGTGGCGCGACCGGCTCGTGATCCGCGGCTCGGCCGCGACGCTGCTGTGGCCCGTGCTCTGGGCGACATGGCAGTGGCGGGCGGCGCGGGTGAAGGCGCTCGCGCCGAGTTGGGCGCACGACCCGGCGGCCCCGGCGACATAGGGTCGCGGATCGCGGATGCTCAGTCCGCGGCGAGCGCCTCCACCGGCGCGACGCGGGTCGCGAGGCGCGTGGGCACCACGGTTGCCACGAGCGTGAGCAGGAGCGTCGCGCAGACCACGGCCACCATCGGCCACAGCGGCACCGCCGGCCACAGCACGGTCGGCATGACCTCGCCGAGCGGGTTCGTCGAGATCGAGCCGAACGCGGACTGCGCGCCGGCCCACCCGTACACGATCCCGAGCGCGAGCCCGGCCACGAGCGCTGCGATCGCGATGTGCGCCGCCTCGAGCATCACCATGGCACGCACCTGCCGATTCGAGAGCCCGAGCGCACGCAGCAGCCCGAGCTCTCGCCGGCGCTGGACGACGCCGATCGTGAGCAGGTTCACCATGCCGACCGCCGCGATCACGGCCGACACCCCGACGAGCCCCATCATGATCGCCGAGACGGCGTCGATGACCGACGTGAACTCCGCCAGCACCTCGCTCCCGAGCTCGGCCGCAAGCACCCCCTTCATCGATTCGAGCGCCACGGCGAACATCGTCACGAGCGCCACCCCCATCACGACGCCGATCGCCATGCGCGACGAGCGGGCGGGATGGCGCAGCGCGTGCTGCGCGGCAAGCCGGGCGGTCACCGAGCCGCCGAACAGTCGCCCGATCAGCCGAAGCACGGGCGGCATGAAGATCACCGCCCCCAGGGCGATTCCCGTGAACGAGAGCACGCCGCCGACGAACGCGATCAGCACGCCGAGCGGCGAGAAGAGCCCGACGAGCACGCCAAGCCCGAGCAGCACGGCGCCCGCGGCGAGCAGGACGATCGCGCCGCCGCCACGAACCCGGCGGTTGCCGGTGTCGCCGTGCGTGGCGGGCACCGAGCCCGCGAGCGCCTGCAGCGGGGTGACCCGCAGCACCGCGCGTGAGCCGCTCCACGCCGCCGCCCAGGTCGTCAGGGCCACCACGATGGCCGGGAGCGCGAAGGCCGGATCGAGCAGGGTGTGCGAGATCCCCTCGAGCCCCAGCATCCGCCCGATCGCCCAGATGCCCGCCGCCGCCAGCGCGATGCCGCCGAGCAGTCCCGCGAGCGCGCCGAGCACCCCGACCACGAGGCCCTGGGCGGCCACCCGCTGTCGCTGCGAGCGCGCCGAGGCACCGATCAGGCGCAGCAGCGCGATCTGGCGGGTGCGACCGGCGATCACGGTCGCGAAGGTGTTCGCCGTGACGATCGACGCGATGTACACGGCGAGCCCGACGAACACCACCGTGAGGATGCCGAGCACGAACGCGATCGAGCCGCTCTCGCCGAGGTACGGGTCTGCCCGCGCGATGGAGGTGATGTAGCCGGTGGCCGCGATCAGGATGACCCCGAAGGCGCTCGAGATCGCGGCGACGAGGATCGTCGCGCCCATCCCGCGCTCGCGCAGCCAGGCGAGGCGCCGAGACCCCGCCTGGGCGGTGGATGCCGCGGCCCGCGGCCGCTCCAGCACCGCGCTCATGCCGCCACCTCCATGCCGAGCATGAAGCGCGAGATCTCGTCGGCGCGCTGGCGGGGCTTCTCCGCCACCAGGCGCCCGTCGGCGAGGAAGAGGATGCGGTCGGCGTAGCTGGCCGCGACGGGGTCGTGCGTGACCATCGCGATCGACTGGCCGTGCTCGGCACTCGCGGCGGCCAGCAGCGAGAGCACCTCGCGGCCGGAGCGCGAGTCGAGGTTGCCGGTCGGCTCGTCGGCGAACACGAGGTCGGGCGCGGTGGCGAGCGCGCGAGCGA
>JAGQTK010000082.1 GCA_020439065.1 Microthrixaceae bacterium | reverse complement strand
CCCTCATCGTCCGACATCGCCTGTGCGACGCGCATGTCGTTCGTGGCGTCGATGACGGTCGCGAGCGCGACGACGAGTGCGGGATCGTCCTTCCAGATGTAGGCGAGCACGCGGCCCTCGAGCCGGCGCATCAGCATCGGGGCGGCTTGGCTGAGCGCCCAGGCGGCGACGCCGCCGGGGGCCCGCCCGGGTGCCGGGCCCGCGCCTGCACCGTCGATCTCGCCGAGACCCGCGCCGGGCGTGACGCCGCGCATCGCCTGCGACAGCAGCATCCCGATCGCCTTCTTGCGGGCGCGGCGACCGCGCAGGCCGAACGATCCGGTGACCGGGATCCACAGGGCGGGGTCGGGGCTGGCAACGAGGCGACGCATGCTCACAGGGTAGTTGCGCGGGCGCGGGAAAGGCTGTGTGGGTCGCCCGGGCGCGGCCGTGCGACGCGCCCGGGCGACCACCGCGCGCGGCGCCGCGGAGGCGACCCGGCGATGCGGCACACTCCGGCCCGGGCTCCCAGGCCGGGGTCGGGGCGGTGGTTAGACTGGCCGTTCTGGACGCACACAACACGTGCGCTCCCGCCGCAGAGAGATAGGCAGTACTTCTCCCGTGACAACTGAGACGAGCAGCGCCGACCGCGCGGACTCGGCACCCAGCAGACCCCTGCGCATCCTGATCGGCTGCGACACCTTCTTCCCCGATGTCAATGGCGCCGCCCGCTTCACCGAGCGCCTGGCCGCCGGGCTCGTGGAGCGCGGACACGAGGTCTTCATCTCGGCCCCCGCCCAGCGCTACCGACGCAGCACCGGCATCGAGATCATTGAGGGGCAGCCGATGACCGTGCACCGCCTGCCCGCGCTGCGCTGGCTGCCGCACGATTGGCTGCGTTTTGTCTGGCCGTGGCGCTCGAAGCACTACGCCCGTCAGGTGCTCGATGCCGTCAAGCCCGATGTGATGCACTTCCAATCGCACATCGTGATCGGCCGGGGGCTCGCGATCGAGGCGCAGAAGCGGGGAATCCGCATCGTCGGCACCAATCACGTGATGCCCGAGAACATCCTCGACTTCACGACCCTGCCCCCCTTCCTCAAGGGCGCGTTCGTGAAGTGGGGCTGGTGGATGGCCAAGCGCACCTTCGTGCGTGCGCAGGCCATCACGACCCCCACGCAACGCGCCGCCGACTTCTTCGTGCGCTCGACCGGGCTGACCGCTCGGGCCGTGAGCTGCGGCATCCAGGCGTCCGGATACGAGGCCGACCTCACCGCCCGCGCCCAGCACCGCGTGCTGTTTGTCGGTCGCCTCACGCGCGAGAAGCAGATTGATCTGCTTCTGGACGCCGTGCACGCGATGGACCCCGCCCTCGACGTGCAGGTCGACATCGTGGGCGGCGGTGACCAGATGCGAAACCTCGAGGAGCACGCGAAGCGCCTCGGCATGTCGGGCCGCGTGCACTTCCACGGCCGGGTCGACGAAGACGAGCTGCGCGCGCTGTACACCGGCGCAAGCGTGTTCGCGATGCCCTCCATCGCTGAGCTCCAGTCGATTGCGACCATGGAGGCCATGGCCTCCGGGCTGCCCGTGGTCGCCGCCGACGCCATGGCGCTGCCGCACCTCGTGCACGACGGCGAGAACGGCTACCTCTTCGACCCGACAAGCCGCGACGATCTCGCCGCCAAGCTCACGACGGTGCTCACCGCCGATCGCGAGGAGTACCTGCGGCTGCAGCGCGGCTCGCTCGAGGGCGTGAAGGTGCACGACATCGACCGCACGCTGCGCACGTTCGAGGCGCTTTACCGCGGCGAGTCCGTCGCAGACTGACCCGCCCGCCATGCAGACTGACCCGCCCGCCGCACCGACGGCACCGGAGGATGCCGCAGCGCCCGGCATGCGCATCGCGCTCGTCTGCGACTACTCGCTCGAGTATCTCGGCGGCGCGCAGAGCGCGTTTCTCGATCAGGTGCGCATCATGCGCGAGCGCGGGCACGCCGTCACGGTGATCGCGCCCGTCAGCGGTGCCGCGGGTGCCAAGGGTGCCAAGGGTGCCGCAGGTGCCGCAGCTGCCAAGGGTGCCGCGGGCACGGGAGGCGCCGCGGGCACGGATGGCGCCGCGGGCGGGGTGGATGCCTGGGCGAACGGCCCCGGCGGCGCCGTCACGGTGGCCGCTCGGGTGCGCCTTGCCGGGGTTGACCTGCCCGTCGTGCGCAACACGGCCCGGCTGCGCGCCCGCCTGCACGAGGAGCTGTACGCGCGCGGCATCGAGGTGGTGCATCTGCACTCCGAGTTCGGACTCTCGGCTGCCGCGGTGGCGGCGGCGCGCGAGCTCGGGATCCCGACGGTGCAGACCGTGCACACCTTCTTCTGGCAGGCGCCGATGCCGCGGGCGATCGGTGTGCTCGCCGCCGCCGCCGTGCGGGGCTTCACCCGGTGGCTGCGGGGCTTCGCGGCGGGGCACGAGTCGCTCGCGCTCCGACCCCTCGACTCGGCACTGCGAAACGTCACCCTCTCGATGGGCAGCCGCGTCGACGCGGTCATTTCGCCCTCGGCGCATCAGGCGGAGCGGCTTCGCGCCGCCGGGCTCGCGCACGTGCACACCGTGCCGAACGCGATCGCGCTGGGCGATGCGCCCGGCGAGGCGCTGCCGGCGGATGCCGCCACCGGCCCCCTGCGCATCGTCTGGGTGGGGCGCCTCGTGCCCGAGAAGCGGCTGCTCGAGTTCGTCGACGCGGTCGTGTCGGCCGCGGCCCGGCTCGGCCCGGGCGCGCTCGAGGTCGAGATCATCGGCGAGGGGCCGCTGCGTGCGGAGGCGCGCCAGCGTGCGGAGGCCGCTCCGGCAGGCACGCTCCGCTTCACCGGGCGCCTGCCGCGGCTGCAGGTCTCGGCGGCCATGCGCGGCGCCGACCTCGTCGCGCTCACCTCCTACGGCTTCGACAATCAGCCGATGACCGTCATCGAGGCGCTGCACGCGGGCCGCAGCGTGCTGTACGTCGACCCCGCGCTCACCGAGGGGCTTGAGGCCTGCGGGATCCTGGCGTCCCACACCCCGGCCGGCATGGCCGATGCGATCGTGCGGCTCGCCGAGCATCCCGACGAGGTGGTGGATGCCTCCGCCCGCGCGGTCGTCGCTGCCCGCGAGTTCGACCCGGACGTGTACCTCCAGCGCGTGCGCACCGTGTACGCGGCCGCCGCGGCGCGCGCGCTGCCGTAGTCGCGGCACCGCGCACACCGAACCTGGTGCGCCGCACGCCGCACGGCGCCACCCGCTGGCCGCTCCGACGCCGCGCGTCGCGCACCACGCGTGTGCCACGACACCGATGCCGTCACGGAGCCCCGCCGACACCGTATTCTGTCAACTGTTAACAATTTGTCGGGAGTGCGTCGTGGGAAAAGTTGTGCAGCGTGGCACCTCGCTCGGAGCGCAGGTCGCGGACGTCCTGCGCCAGCGCATCGTGCGCGGCGAGTTGGTGCCCGGATCGCGCCTGACGGAGGAATCGCTCGCCGAGGAGTTCGCCGTCAGCCGCGGCCCGGTGCGTGACGCGATCCGCCAGCTCAGCTTCGAAAAGCTCATCCGGGTGCGCAAGCCCCGCGGCATCTACATCGTCGGGCTCAGCGACGACGACCTGGACCAGCTCTACAGCCTGCGCGGGGCGCTCGAGCACCTCGCCGTCGAACGCGCGATGCGCGTCGGGGATGACGCCCGCTGGCGGGCCTCGCGCGACGCCGTCAGCCGCATGATGGCGGCCGCCGATGAGGGCGACCACGAGACCTTTGCGGTCGCCGACCTCGACTTCCACTCCGAGATCTACGCCCTCGCGGATCATCCCCGGCTCGAGGCGGCGTGGCAGCAGTATCTGCCCACCTTCACGGCACTGCTCGAGGTCACCATCAATCACGACGACGATCTGCACGGCTCGGCGGCCGACCACGATCGGCTGTACTCGGTGATGCGCTCGGGTGATGTCGCGGCGGCGCGCGAGGTGCTCGGCGCGCATCTTGACGGCGCCCGGGCCCGGCTCTCGCTGGAGCTGGCCGCGCGCCAGGGCTGAGCGGCTTGCGCGGCGCGGGGCCGGGGGTGTGGCTCCGCCCGACAGCGGGTGATGCGCCGGTTGGCCCGCCCACGTTCGGGCGGGCTCCGAGGGGCCGCGCGCGGCGCCGCGCCCCGGCATCCGCGCTTCATATCGACGCGATAACGGAGCCGATCTTCACCCAATTGTTAACAGTTAACAGTGCTAGCGTTGCCCTGCCGACAACTCGGTCGGCCTCATGCATCAAAGGAGCGAAGATGCCCCGTAAGCGCATCGCCCGTGCCGCCGCAGCTCTTGCGGCCGTTGCGGCCACGGCTCTCGTCCTCTCCGCCTGCAGCAAGGTGGACGAGGGTGGAGACGCCGCCGAATCGGCATTCCCCGAGAAGGACATCCGTCTCATCATCCAGGCCAACCCCGGTGGTGGCTCCGACCTGTCGTCGCGCGCGCTCGCCGCTGAGCTCGAGGGCATCCTCGGCGTCAGCGTGATCGCCGAGAACATGCCCGGCGCAGCCGGTGCGCTCGCCATGGAGTACGTCGCGGCGCAGCCCGCCGACGGCTACGTCATCGGCTTCGGCCCCGTCGAGATCGCCATGCTCAACACGACGCAGGGCGCCAACGTGCTCCCCGAGAACTACGACCTGCTCGGCCAGATCATGCTCGCGCCGGGTGTCGTCACCGTCGGCGCGAACAGCGACATCACCTCGCTCGAGCAGCTCGTCGAGAAGGCGAAGGCCGGCTCGGTCACCGTCGCCAACTCGGGCGCCGGCTCGATCTGGGAGGCTGCGGCCCTCGGCCTCGGCGCCGAGACCGACGCAACCTTTACCCCCGTGCCCTACGACGGTGGCGCGACGGCCGTCGCCGCCGCGGCATCGGGCGAGACCGACGCCGCAGTGTCGGGCCTCGGCGAGGCGCTCGCGCAGGGCGACGCCGTGCGCATCCTCGCGGTCCTCAACGACGTTCGTCACCCGGCCGTCGACCAGGTGCCGACCTCGAACGAGGCCATCGGCGCTGACGTCATCTTCGGTGGTTGGGGTGGCATCTACGCGCCCGCCGGCCTGCCGGCCGACGTGAAGTCGACCCTCGAGGCGGCCATCAAGGAGGCCGTCGAGAGCGACTCGTACCAGGAGTTCCAGGAGGGCGCGGGCAACCTCGTCGTCTACAAGAACTCGGCTGACTTCACCAAGTTCGTGAACGAGCAGTTCGGCCTGTTCAAGGAACTGCTGGGCTGATCCGTTCGTGTGGGGCGGGGCGAGGTCTTCGCCCCGCCCCACACCGGGAGTACACATCATGTCGACGACCGACATCGCACCAGAGCAAGACCACGAGGGCAGCGCGACCGCGTCGCGCCCCCTCGAGATCGCCTTCGCCGCGATCGCGCTGCTGTGCAGCGCCACCTATCTCTTCCTCGGCACGCAGATCGTGCTGCGCAAGGAGGCCGCGCCCGGGCAGATCGATGCGCGCTTCTGGCCGATCGTGCTCGGCACGACGGCCGTCGCCATCGCCCTCATCCTGCTCGTCATCGCCCTCTCGCGGCCCGCGCCCTCGCGTGACGACATCGATCGCATCCAGCCCGGTGGGGTGGCGCGCGTGATCGTCACCGGCGCGCTGACGGTCGCCTTCGTCTTCTCGTGGAGCTTCTCCACGATGGTGCTGTTCGGGTACCGTTTCGAGATCTTCCCGATCGCCACGGCGATCTATCTCTTCCTGCTGATGCTCGTGTACGGGCATCGTCGTTGGGTCGGACTGATCGTCTACCCCGTCGCGGTGACGGCACTGATCTACGTGCTGTTCGGCATGCTCCTGAGGATTCCACTGTGAACGCACTTGTCGACGGACTCGGAGCGCTGCTCGACGTCTCGATGATCCTGTACATCCTGGTCGGGCTCCTGCTCGGCTTCCTGGTCGGCGCGTTCCCGGGAATCACCGCGACCATGGCGGTCGCGCTCGCCGCCGGCTTCACGATGACGCTCGAGCCGGTGCAGGGTCTTGCCGTGCTGCTGACCATCTACGTCGCGGCCAACTTCGGCGACCGCGTGCCGTCGATCCTGATCAACACCCCCGGCACCCCGGCATCCATCGCCACCACCCTCGATGGCTATCCCATGGCCAAGCAGGGCAAGGCCGGGCTCGCGCTCACCATGTCGGCGATCGTCACGGCCATCGGCATCCTGGCCTCACTCGTGCTGTTCGCCGTCGCAGCGGTGCCCGTCGCGACGCTGGCGCGCGACTACTTCCGCTCGCCCGAGCTGTTTGCGCTGGTCGTGTTCGGCATCTCGATCATGATCGGCATCTCGTCCAAGTCGATGCTCAAGGGCATCCTCGCGGGCCTGTTCGGCCTGATGCTCGGCACGGTCGGCACCTACGCCGCCACCGCCGATCACCGCTTCACCTTCGGGATCCTCGAGCTCGTCGAGGGCTTCAACTTCATCGCCGTGATCATCGGCCTGTTCGGCATCGCCGAGTTGTTCGACCAGATGCTCACCCACCACGCGTCGAAGACCCGCCCGATCTCGAGCCTCGGGCGCTGGTGGCCGAGCCGTGCCGATTTCAGGCAGTCGCGCGCGGCGCTGTTCGTGGGCGGCGGCGTGGGGCTCGGTGTGGGCCTGGTCCCGGCCGCGGGCGGCGACATCGCCGGCCTGATCGGCTGGGAGCGCGCCCGCAAGGTGTCGAAGCATCCCGAGCAATTCGGCAAGGGCTCGATCGAAGGCGTGACCGCGGCAGACACCGCCTCGAGCGCCACGCTCGGCGGCTCGCTGACCACCACGATGGCGCTCGGCATCCCCGGCGACTCGGTGATGGCGGTCATGATCGGCTCGATGATGATCTGGGGCATCACCCCGGGGCCCACCCTGTTCTCGAACCGCCCCGACCTCGTCGTCTCCATCGTCGGCATCATGCTGATCGCGACGATCCTCTCGCTGGGCCTGAGCCTCGTGCGCATGCGCGGCATGGTGAAGCTGCTCGATGTGCCGCAGAGCTTCCTCTGGCCCGGCATCCTGATCTTCTGCATCATCGGCACGTACGCCACCTCAAACAGCCTCTCGACCGTGGTCACGATGCTCGTATTCGGCGTGATCGGCGTGCTGCTCAAACGGCTCTCGGTGCCAGCCGGCCCGATCGTGCTCGGCCTGCTGCTGGGACCGCTGGCGGAGGAGAACCTCTCGCGCACGCTGGCGATCCTGCCGACGCGCCCGTTCTTCGAGGTCATCAGCCCGATCACGATCATCCTGCTCACGCTCGCCGTGCTCTCGATCGTGATGCCCGCGATTCGCAATGCGCGCAAGCCGCGCGGCAAGCGGGGCTCCCTGTCCGAGTCGATCCTCGCCGATGAGGTGGTCGCCGACATCGCGGCCAAGCACAGCGTCATCGACGAACTGCCCGATCCGGTGACGGGAATGGTCCCCATCGATCCATCCGACATCCACAGCGCCGCCGCACATGGTGCCGGCTCCGCTTCGACGGACCCCGCCGTCACCGACACCAAGGAGAACGAACAGTGACTCGTCGCGACATCGTGACCGCCATCCCCACGAGCTTCCACGCCGACGGCAGCCTCGACCTCGAGGGGACACGTTCGATTTATCGCTACGTGGCCGCCTCGGGCAACGAGGGCGCCTTCGTGCTCGGCACCACCGGCGAGTTCCCGGCCGTCGACGAGGCCGAGTTCGCCTCGCTCGTGGGCGTCGCGCTCGAGGAGCTCCGCGCGCACATGCGCGTGATCGTGCACGTCGGTCGCCCGAGCGCGTACGAGGCCGTCCGCCGCGTGCGCATCGCCCGCGAGCTGGGCGCCCGCGAGTTCGCCGCGCTCACGCCGTACTACCTCGCCTCGACGCAGGACGCGCTGTACGACTACTTCAAGGCCGTGGCCGAGGCCGTCGGCGACGGAGAGCTGTTCATCTACATCTATCCGAAGCTCAGCGGCAACGCGGTCAGCCCCGAGCTGCTCGCCCGCCTCGCCGAGCTGCCGAATGTGATCGGCGCGAAGATCAGCGAGCTGAGCCTCGATGACATCCGCGCGTACCGCGCCGTGGTCCCCGCCGACTTCGTGCTCTACACGGGCGCCGACCGCGACCTCGTCGCCGCCGGCGAGGCCGGCGCGCAGGGCGTGGTCTCGGGCGTCTCCTCGGTGCTCCCGAAGCCCTTCCGCGCGCTTGCGGCGGCCGCCGACAGCGGGGACCCGGCACTGCTCGCGCGCGCGCAGGCCGACGTCGACGACATCGTCTCGGTGATCGGCGGCGACATGCCGCGCATGAAGGCCGGCTACCGCGCGATGGGCATCGCCGATGGCACCTGCCGCATGGCGCTCGCCGAGCCTGATGCCACGGCGCTTGCCGAGATCGACCGCGTGCTCGCGACGTACGCGTAGGCTCCAGTACTCGCACAGCGGGGCGCCCCACAGGGG
>JAGQTK010000081.1 GCA_020439065.1 Microthrixaceae bacterium | reverse complement strand
GGCCGTCACCAGCATCCGCATCGATGGCGTGCTGCACGAGTTCAGCACGATCCCCGGTGTGCGCGAAGACGTCACCGAGATCATCCTGAACATCAAGGAGCTTGTCGTCTCGAGCGAGCACGACGAGCCGATCACCGCCTACCTGCGCAAGACCGGCGGCGGCGACGTGACTGCGGCCGACATCTCGGCCCCGGCCGGCGTCGAGGTGCACAACCCCGAGCTGGTCATCGCCAAGCTCAGCGAGGGCTCGAAGTTCGAGCTCGAACTGACGATCGAGCGTGGCCGCGGCTACGTCTCGGCGACGCAGAACCGCAACGAGTACGCCGAGGCCGGTCAGATTCCGATCGACTCGATCTACTCGCCCGTGCTCAAGGTCAGCTACCGCGTCGACGCCACCCGCGCCGGCGAGCGTACCGACTTCGACAAGCTGGTGCTGGATGTCGAGAGCAAGCCCTCGATCGAGCCCCGTGACGCCGTCGCTTCGGCCGGTCGCACGCTGGTCGAGCTGTTCGGGCTCGCGCGCGAGCTCAACGTCGAGGCCGAGGGTATCGAGATCGGCCCCGCGCCGGTCGAGCAGGTCCTCGCGAGCGAGCTCTCGATGCCGATCGAAGACCTCGACCTCTCGGTGCGTTCGTACAACTGCCTCAAGCGCGAGGGCATCAACTCGGTCAGCGAGCTCGTTGCGCTCTCGGAGACGCAGTTGATGAACATCCGCAACTTCGGCCAGAAGTCGGTTGACGAGGTGCGCGACAAGCTCACCTCGCTCGGCCTGTCGCTCAAGGACTCGGTTCCCGGGTTCGACGGCGCACACTTCTACGGCGGCTTTGACGACGAGACCGTCTGAGCCTCGCGCCCGCAACTACATTTTGATTCTGGAGACATTGGATAATGGCTAAGCCCACGAAGGGTCCCCGCCTCGGCGGAGGTCCCGCTCACGAGCGCCTGATGCTTGCGAACCTCGCAGCAGCGCTCTTCACGCACAAGAGCATCACGACGACCGAGACGAAGGCCAAGCGCCTTCGCCCGTTCGCCGAGCGCCTCGTCACCTTCGGCAAGCGCGGCGACCTGCACGCGCGCCGCCGGGTGCTCTCGGTCATCGGCGACAAGGAAGTGGCACACGTGCTCTTCACCGAGATCGCGCCGCTGGTGGCCGACCGTGAGGGTGGATACACCCGCATCACGAAGATCGGCAACCGCAAGGGCGACAACGCGCCCATGGCGGTCATCGAGCTCGTCCTCGAGCCGGTCGTGAAGAAGCCCTCGAACAAGAAGGCCGCTGCCGCCGCTGCGCCGCTCGAAGAGGTCGTGGCTGAAGAGGTTGTCGCCGAAGAGGTCGTCGCCGAAGACGCCGCTGTCGACGCAGCCTCGGAGTCGGCCGAAGAGGTCGCCACCGAGGAAGACGCCAAGTAGCTGCAACGCGATGCACGAAGGCCCGCCCTGTTTGGGGCGGGCCTTCGTCGTTCGTGGCGCGGACGCTCGCGGCGTAGAATCCGAGGGTGCATGAACCGGCGAGGACGCAGCGTCCACTCTCGGAGCGCGTGAGCGCGCCCGCGGTCATCCCCGTGCCGCTGCACGAAGACGTCGCGATCTGGCGGGCCGCCACCGCCGATGACCTGGATGCGATCACGCAGTTGACGGCCGCTGCCGAGCGCGTGGACCACCCGACGTGGAGCACGCCGCGTGAAGAGCTGCAGCAGACGTTCGAGGTGTCGCACATCGACCCGGCGGCAGATACGTTGCTGGGCTTCGCCGACGACGGGACGCTCCTCGCCTACGGCGAGGCCACGCGATCGGCGGTCGTCGACTCGCGCGTGCAGGCCTACGCGATGGGCAGCGTCCACCCGGCGTGGCGCGGCCGCGGCATCGGGGGCGTGTTGATGGCCTGGTTGCTTGCGCGTGCGCAGCAGCACCTTGCCGCGTCGGAGCGCACCCTGCCCGGCTGGGTGATCATGTACGCCCAGGAATCGAACGCCGCTGCCATCGCGGTGGGTGAGCGGGCCGGGCTCTCGATCGAGCGCTACTTCACCACGATGGAACGCGAGCTCGCCCTGCCGATTCCGCAGCTTGCGCTGCCCGAGGGCGTCTCGCTCCTGCGCTTCACGCCCGAGTTCGCCGAGGCGACCCGGCTCGCCCGCAACGACGCCTTCCGCGACCATTGGGGGAGCCAGCCGAGTGCGCCCGAGAACTGGGCGAAATTCGTCGGCGGCGAGGTCTTTCGACCGGATCTTTCGTGGCTCGCCGTGGAGGCGGCCCCGGGGGCCGCGGACGCAGGCCCTAACGGGCAGCGCGTCGTCGCGTTCGCCCTCGCCTCGGTCAACCGCGACGACTGGGCCCTGCAGGGCTTCACGAGCACCTACATCGACCTGATCGGGGTCGTGCGGCACTGGCGCGGGCGCGGGCTCGCTCCCGCGGTGATCGCCGCGCAGCTGCGGGCAGCGGCCGCCGAGGGCCTCGAGCGGGCGATCCTCGACGTTGACACCGCGAGCCCCACCGGGGCCCACACGCTCTACACCGGCATGGGCTTTCGGGCGACCGAGCGCGAGGTCGCCCTGGTGCTGGCGTATTGAACGCCCGGGCGCGCGTTCGCTCGCGCCTCGCTACTGCGCTCGGCTGAACTCCGGCGCCCGCGTGAAGGTGAGCTCGCTCTCGAGGATGAACGCGCCCTCGCGAGGCGCATTCGCCAGCGCGACGCGGTCTGCCTCCGCGAGCGCCAACTGCGCCCCGACGGTCTGCGCGTACACCTCGCCGCCGCCCGAACTGGGGTGGATCTGATCGCCCGCGAGCAGCTCGGGCTGCGCGCCGATCGATGCCGACCAATCCGCGATGCGGGTGTGTGGGTGCTGGGTCGCAAACGCCTCGAGATCGCTGTTCACCCCCGGGATCCAGCTGCGCGGTGCGAATGCGTTGACCAGGATCACCTGACGCTCGGGCCCCGCGATGCGTCGCACCTCGGCGAGCGGGCCGGGGTCGATCGCGCCGTTCGTGCCGAGCGCGACCACGACGAACGGACGTAGCTGCCCGCTGTCGGCGAGCGCCTGAAGGATCCCGGGGCCCGCCCACATTGAGCGTGACACGGCGGCATCGATGTGGATGCCCGGGTAGTGCTGCATGAGTGCGGGCGCCGCGGCGAGCATGACCGAATCGCCGATCGCCGTGATCTCCTCGCCGGGCACCGTGCGTGGCGGGGCGATGGGTGCGAGGTCGATCATGGGCGCGGTGGGGGTGGGCACGGCGTCGGTTCCGGGTGCCGGGTCGCCCTCCGGTGCGGCGCCGGGCTGGGCCTCGGCGAGGGCGTCGATTCCGGCCTGGACCACGTCCTGCGCGGAGGTCTGGGCGGGCGCCGAGACGATCGCCGCGCCGGCGCCGACCGTGAGGAGGACGAACACCGCCGCGGCGCCGAGCGTGGCCCAGCGCGTGGCGGCCGACTCGACGATGCGCTGCCCCCAGCGCCGGAAGCTGCCGCGAAAGCCGAGCCTGCGGATCGGGGTCTCGATCAGGCGATACGACAGCTCCGCGGCGGCGAAGGTGAGTACCAGGGTGAGCACGCCCACCCAGATCGGCACATGCACATCGGGTGAGAGCCCGGTGATCCACACCGTCAGCAGCACGACCAGCGGCCAATGCCACAGATACAGCCCGTACGAGCGCTCGCCGATGAAGCGCAGCGGCGGGGCGTCGAGCACGCGCCCGAACGGCGCGCCGGGCCAGATGCCCGCCACGATCATGACGAGCGAGAGCGCGGATGCCGCAGCCAGCGCGCCCGGGAAGGTCGCGGTCGTCGTGCTCGCCGGCACCTGCCCGAGCGCGAGCAGCGCGGCGATCGCGAGGGCCCCCGTGGCGGTGACCGTGACGCGGACGGCGGGGCGAAGCATCCATGCCGGCGGTGCGGTGGCAACGCCCTGCCAGACGAACGCGAGGGCCACACCGCCGAGGAGGCCGAAGGCGTGCGAGTCGGTGCCGAAGTAGGCGCGGGTGGGGTCGCCGTGCTCGCCGATGATGCTGGCCATCCACGCGGCGGAGGCGAGCGCCGCCAGCACCACCGCGGCGATGCGCACCCAGCGCGCGCGCACGAGCATGAGCAGGAGGAACAGGAGGGGCCAGAGCAGGTAGAACTGCTCCTCGATGCCGAGCGACCAGAGGTTGCGGAACAGCTCCGGGGTGTCGGCCGAGAAGTAGCTGGAGCCCGCGCCGATCGAGACCCAGTTGTAGGTGAAGGTGAGGGCGCCGAGCATCTGGCGGCCGATGCCCACGAGCACATCGCCGCCGATGAGCCACGCGGCCGTCGCGGCCACCGCGATCATGACCACCACGGCCGGGAGCAGGCGTCGGGCCCGGCGCTGCCAGAAGCCGCGCAGGCTGATGCGGCCGGTGGCGGCGCGCTCGCGCAGCAGGAGGGAGGTGATGAGAAACCCGCTGATCACGAAGAAGACATCGACGCCGATGAAGCCGCCCGCGAACGCCGGGGGAAAGAGGTGGAAGACCATCACCAGGATCACGGCGAGCGCGCGAAGGCCGTCGAGCCCGGCGAAGCGGGAGGAGCCGGCGGGCGCGGCGGAAGCAGGTGAGGATGGCGTCATGGCGAAGGGTCTCGCCGGCTGCGGCGGAGGCCTCTATTCTAGGCGCGCCACCTGCGTGTCGGGTGTGCCCCGGGTGTGCCGCGCGCCCGCCCTTGCTAGGGTCGCCAGTGGCCGGGCCCACGCCGCGGGGCCGCGGTGAGAGGAGTGTCGGATGAAGCTTCTGGTGCCAGAGCTCGTGCCCTTCGAGGCGCAGATCGACGGCGTCCGCGTCGTCGTCTTCGACCCCACCGCGCCGATCCCCGATGCGCATCTGGATGCCGCGGCCCTGGTGGTCTGGGGGATGCCGAACGAGCGCATCTTCGACGTGGCCCGGCGCCTTCGCCGGCTGCGCTGGGTGCAGGGGCTCGCGGCCGGCAGCGACGTCCTTCTGGCCGCCGGGTTTCCCGACTCCGCGGCGATCACCGGTGGGCGCACGCTGCACGACGCGCCGGTCGCGGAGCAGGCGCTGGCGCTCACGCTGGCGGCGGCGCGCCGGCTGCACACCCTCGTGCGGGCGCAGCTCGGGCATCGCTGGGCCGCTGAGCTCGGTGGGTTCCAACCCGAGCCGAGCCCCGGGGTGTTCACGACCCTGCGCGGCGCGCGTGTGGTGGTGTGGGGCTACGGCGGCATCGCCAGGACGCTGACGCCGCACCTGCGGGCGCTTGGCGCACACGTCACGGGCGTCGCGACCACGGCGCGGACCGAGGGCGACGTCGAGGTCGTGACTGCCGCCGCGCTGCCGGAGCTGTTCCCGCGCACCGACGTCGTGATCATGGTGCTCCCTGCCACCGCCGAGACCACCGGCGCACTGGGCGCGTCGCTGCTGGCCGCGCTCCCGGCGCACGCGTGGGTGATCAACGTCGGTCGCGGCACCACCGTCGACGAGGATGCGCTGCTGGCCGCCCTGCGCGCCGGGTCGATCGCGGGCGCCGCACTCGATGTCACCGTGAGCGAGCCGCTGCCCGTGAGCTCCCCGCTGTGGGATCTGCCGAACGTCATCATCACGCCGCACGCCGCCGGCGGGCGCCCGCTCGGCGCGGCCGCGCTGATCGAGCGCAACGCCCGCGCGCTGCTGGCGGGGGAGCCGCTGCACAATCTCGTGCGTGCCGCTCGCTAGGGTGGTTCGGTGCGCATTCGCCTCGACATCGCCTATGACGGCACCCACTTTCGCGGCTGGGCGCGGCAGCCGTCGCTGCGCACGGTGCAGGGCGTGCTCGAGGATGCGCTGCACAGGATCTTCGACGCGCCCGACGCGCCGCCGCCCCGGCTCGTGGTGGCCGGCCGCACGGACGCAGGCGTGCACGCGGCGGGGCAGGTGGCGCACCTGGATCTGAGCCCGGGCCAGTGGGCGCGGCTTGCGAACGACCGCCGCGCGCAGCGATCCGGCGATCCCGCGGGCACGCTCGCGCACCGGATGAACGGCATCCTCCGCGCCGACGAGGACGTGACGGTCACCGCCACCCGCATCGCGCCGGCGGGGTTCGACGCCCGCTTCAGCGCCGTGTGGCGCCGCTACGAGTACCGCGTGGCCGACGAGCGCACCGGCTACCACCCCCTCGATCGTTTCGACACGACCTCGGTGCGCGGCACCCTCGATGTCGAGGCGATGGATGCCGCGGCATCCGGGCTGATCGGCCTGCACGACTTTGCCGCCTATTGTCGACCCCGCGAGGGCGCCACCACGATCCGCACCCTGCTGGAGTACTCGTGGCGCCGGGACGAGCGCGGGACGCTGCGCGCCAGTGTGCGCGCGGATGCGTTCTGCCACAGCATGGTGCGCGCGCTCGTGGGCGCGTGCGTGGCGGTTGGCTCGGGCCGACTCGCGCCGGGCGATATCGCGCAGCTGCGCGATGCCGGGCAGCGCACGAGCCAGTTCAAGGTGCTCGCCGCCCGCGGGCTCACGCTGATGGAGGTCGGGTATCCGGCCGATGCGCTGCTGGCTGATCGCGCAGCGCAGACGCGGGGGCGACGGACGCTCGACGACGAGGCGCCCGCAGCCACCAGCTGAGGGCCAGGCCGAGCGCGGTGCCGAGGGTGTTCGCGATGACGTCGCTGATCGTGCTGACCCGGCCGGGCACCAGCAGCTGCGCGCACTCGATCACGACGCTGCTGAGCGCTCCCGAGCCGATTACGCTCGCTGCGACCGCCGCGCTCGGCACCCGCAGCGGCACGGCGAGCACCGCGGCCGCGCCGAACGGCATGAACAGCACGATGTTCGCCACGAACTCGAGCACCGGGTAGCCGAGGTGCTCGGGCACCCCGAGCGCCGCCAGGGCGTGCGCGAGCACGTTCACGACGCCGGTCGCCTGCCCCGCCACCGTGGCGGGGGTCAGCACGACCCAGGCAAGGGCCGCGAGGTACGCACACGCCGCCACCCGCCACAGCACAAGGCGCCCGCGGGCGCGGCGGTGTGGCGCGGGGCCGGGCGAGGATGCGGGAGCGCGTGTCACCGCAACAGCGTAGCGATCCCCCGTGAGTGGGCTGAGAACCGCGGGGCGGGCGCCCCGGCCACGCCGCGGAGCAATAGTGTGGCAGGTGAGATGAAGGTCATCAGTTACAACCTGCGCAAGCATCGCGCGGTCGTCGAGCTCGAGGAGCTCGTTGCGGCGCACGATCCCGACATCCTCTGCCTGCAGGAGGCCGAGACGTTGTCGTTGCCCGCGCGCGTGGGCGCGCTCTCGCTCGCGCAGTCCACGACCCGCAACCGCCTCGGTCTCGCGGTGTACTACCGGGCATCCGCGCTGCGACCGACGGCGGTCCGCGCCGTCGCGCTGAAGAAGTCGATGCACGATCGCGTCCTGCGCCCCGCGCACGAGCGTCTCGTCGGCGTGCGCTTTCGCGAGCGCGCGAGCGGCCGCGATTTCATCGTCGCCTCGTTTCACGCGGCGCCCCTCACCGCGCTCAACTCGCTCCGGCGGCACCAGATCCGCTCGGCGCTGCTGGAGCTCCAGCTGCTCGGACCGGGCCTGCCGACGCTCATGGTCGGCGACTACAACTACCCGATCTTCAAAGACAACCTCAGCGAGAAGGTGCGCGACCACGGGTACGAGCTCACCCTGAGCGATGCGCGCACGTACACGCGGTACAAGTTCTTTCGCGGGCACTACGACTTCGCGACCTCGGCCGGCTTCCGTATCGAGACGATCTCGACCCTGCCGCAGGGGGCCTCTGACCACCTGCCGATCCTCATCTCCGCCGAGATGGAGACCCCGGAGCGGGTCGCCCGCGTCGCCGCAGCGATGTGAGCGGCGGTGTGCGCGGCGATCGGGCACCGCGGGTGGCACCGCGGGGAGCCGGGCAGAGCGCGGTTGAGGCTCGGGCGTGTCGGCATGTATGATTGACCTTTGGTGTCGTGGCCCTGCTGGCCCGCACCGCGAACGTGAGCCCTCCACTGGCGTGTTTCACCGGGATTCTCCGGCGAAACCACCCCGGAGTGGGATTCACGAACACCTCCGTTCGATCAAGAAAGCAGCACTATTGTGACGCGCACTTACACCCCCAAGGCTGGCGAGATCCAGCGCGAATGGCTGATCATCGACGCCGCAGACGTCGTGCTCGGCCGCCTGGCCAGCCACACCGCAGCTCTGCTGCGCGGCAAGCACAAGGCGACCTTCGCCCCGCACCTCGACTCGGGCGATTTCGTCATCATCATCAACGCCGACAAGGTCGCGCTCTCGGGCCAGAAGCTGGCGCAGAAGAAGGCGTACCGCCACTCGGGCTACCCCGGTGGCCTCACGGCCGTCACCTACGGCGAGCTCATGGAGAAGAACCCCGTGCGTGCCGTTGAGAAGGCCGTCCGCGGCATGCTCCCCAAGAACAGCCTGGGCCGTGCGCAGCTGAGCAAGCTCAAGGTCTACCGCGGCGCCGAGCACCCCCACGGTGCCCAGACGCCCAAGACCTACACCCTCGACCAGGTCGCCCAGTAAGCGCCGAAAGACTTAAGGACAGACTCGTGGCGAAGATCGCAGATTCCATCGAAACCCCCCTTGAAGGGGAGTCGACCTCCTACTCGACCGAGACGCCCGCAGCGGCCGAGGCGGCAGCA
>JAGQTK010000080.1 GCA_020439065.1 Microthrixaceae bacterium | reverse complement strand
CCGAGGTCCGAAAGCCGAGCCCGAGCTCGGCGGCGGGCACGACCGAGACCGCGCCATCGCGCTCGTCGATCAGCTCGACCTCGACGAGCGTGCCGACGATCTCCTGCCCGTATGCGCCGACGTTCTGCACCGGCGCGGCGCCGACGGTGCCAGGGATGCCCGACATCGCCTCGATGCCCGAGAGTCCCGCAGCGACAGTGAAGGCGACGAGCTCGTCCCAGCTCTGCCCGGCCTGCACGCGCAGGCGAACCCGCCCGGCCCCGGCCGGGAGGCGCTCGATGCCCTCCGAGCGCACGCGCACGACCGTGCCGTCGAACGGCTCGTCGCCCACGAACAGGTTGGAGCCGCCGCCCAGCACGAACCACTCGTCGCCGCTCGCCCAGACCTCCCGCAGCACCGCGACGAGCTCGTCGCGGGTCTCGGCGTCGATCATGCGCGCGGGCGCCGCGCCGACCCGCAGGGTGGTGAGCGAGCGAAGGGCGATCGGCGTGATCTCAGCCATGGCTGCGCGGCGCTCGCGCGCCCACCTGCACCTGGGCCTTGCCGAGCACGGTCCTGCCCTCGTACGACACCGTGAGGTCGATGCGGGCGGTGCCCGCATCGACATCGACGGCGCCGACCTTCGCGACGATCTCGACGCTCGCGCCGGTCACGGGGTCGACGACCACCGGCCGAGTGAACCGCGTGCCGTACTCGCGGATCTGCAGCTCGGGGCCGAGCCAGGCCGAGACGGTCTCGACCGCGAGGCCCATGGTCAGCATCCCGTGCGCGAGCACGCCGGGCAGGCCCATCTGCGCCGCGACGTCGTCACGGTAGTGGATCGGGTTGAAATCGCCCGAGGCCCCGGCGTAGCGCACGAGCATCTCTCGGCTGAGCTCGATGGTGCGCTGCGCGACGACGTCGCCGGGCTGCAGCGCCGAAAGGGCGGGGGTGGATGCCGTGCTCATGCGTCTGCCTCTCCGACGACCAGGACCGACACCGCCGTGACGACGTGCTCGCCGGCAGCGTCGCGGATGCGCGCCTCGCTGGTGACCATGGTGCCGCCGCCCATCGAGCGGATGCCGGTCACCTCGAGCGCAGCGGTGAGCTCGTCGCCGGCCACGATCGGGCGGGTGTACTGGAAGCGCTGCTCGGCGTGCAGCACGCGCGAGAGCACGATGCCCGAGTCGGGCTGGGCGAGCAGCTGCTGCAGCGTGAAGTCCTGCAGCACGATCGGAAAGGTCGTCGGCGCCACGACATCGGCGTACCCGGCCGCGCGTGCGGCGATCGGGTCGAGGTGCAGCGGGTCGCTCGAGTGGAGGGCGCGCGCGAACTCGCGCACCTTCTCACGACCGACGAGGTAGGGGGCGGTCGGCGGAAACTCCCGGCCGACGAGTTCTGGGTTCACAGGCACGCGTCCATCCTATCGAGCGGGCCTGTGCGCGCCTCGGCGCTCGGGGACGCTCAGCGACGGTTGCGCAGGGCCTGAATCGCCATCCGGCCGGCGATCACCACGAGGAAGACCGCGAACACGATGTTGCCGACCGCGGGGTCGATCGACTTCGACAGCCACGCGCCGAGCGCCGTCATCAGGCAGGCCGAGCCGCCGATGAGCGCGGCGCCGAGCAGGTCGACGTTCTTCCTGCGGAGGTTGCCGACGGTGCCCGAGAGCGCCGTCGGGATCATCATGAGCAGGGAGGTGCCCTTGGCCTCGAGGTCGCTCACCCCGAACAGCAGCACGAGCATGGGCACCACCACGATGCCGCCGCCGACGCCGAGCAGGCCCGAGAGGATGCCGGTGACGACGCCGAGCACGACGAGCCCGATCCCGCTGGGCACCGACACCTCGAACACGCCGTCGCGCGAGGGGACCACCAGGAACAGGCTGACGATCACGACGAGCAGGAACGCGACGAAGCCCCATTGCAGCGCGCGCTGCGAGATGCGCGGGGCGATCGCGGTGCCGATCTGCGCGCCCACCACCGCCGCCGCGGCGAGGATCAGCGCCGCGAGCCAGGCGACCTCGCCGCTGAGCCCGTAGGAGATCACCCCGACCGTCGCGGTCGGCACGATGGCCGCCAGCGAGGTGCCGGCGGCGAGTCGCTGCTGATAGCCCGCCAGCAAGACGAGGGCCGGGACGATCACGATGCCGCCGCCTACGCCGAACAGCCCCGAGAGGAAGCCGGCGAACAGGCCGATCCCGATGAGCGTCATGATCGTGCGTGCGGAGCGCTCCGGAATCCCATCGCGCGTGTCGGGAGCGTTCATTCTCGGCCTTCTGTGGTGCGGCGAACCGCGAACGGGGGCGGCGCACCGCCCAAACATGGCGATCCGTCGACCGCGAGCTTCTGCCATGGTAGTTCCCCGCTCCACCCGGGCGAGTTCGCGTGTCTGGTGCCCCGCGCGCTCGGCGCGTGCACCCGGGCACCCGAAAGGCCCCCTCGAGTGGCCCATTGGGGACTGGACGGCTCGAGGGGGCCCGGATGGAGCCATCGCACTGTGGCACGCCGTTTTGGGGAATGGCGGCTCGCGATTGGGGTTAGCGGTCAGCGCGTACTTGATGGCTCCGATTCCACAATAGCGGGTTTCGGCCGCCGAAGATGTCCCCCATTCGGCTGGATGCTGTGACTTTTCTGAGTGCGTGACCAGCGCTTTTCCACGCCGGCGTCGGCGACCGAACGGCCCGGATGGGTGCTATCGACGTCGGTCTTCACCGGAGCCGGGCGCATCCACCCGCACGTCGATGCGCGCGGCGGTGCGGTGCGTGCTCCAGATCAGCTCGCGCCCCTGGGCGCCGTGGCCCGCCGCGCGCACCGCGCGCTCGTCGGCCCAGCCGTTGAGCCGGTGCCCCGAGTGGCCCCGCACGTGCTCGAGCACGACGTCCGGCTGCCCATCGGCGCGGCGCGCGTCGCGCACGGCGATCAGCCCCCGCAGGATCTCGACGTTCTTGGTCGGCGCCCCGGTGGAGGTTTTCCACCCGCGGCGCGCATGCCCGTCCATCCACGAGCGGTACGTATTGATGGCGTACATGGAATCGGCCTGCACCCTCAGGTGGCGAACGTGCGCGTGGTCGCCGATGGCGTGCAGCAGGGCGAGAAGCTCGCCGATGTTGTTGGTGCCGGCTGCGATCGAGCCGGCAGCCCAGTGCCCGTCTTCGGCAACCCATGCCCAACCGGTCGGTCCGGGATTGCCCTGGCAGGCCCCGTCGGTGGCCACGATGTACGGCACGTCATTCGCCATGTGTGTGCTGCCTTCTGCACCCGCGCTGCCGCGATGTGCCTCGATTCGGGATGCCGGTGCCCATCCCCCGCCGACAACGGCAAGAGCCGGGGCTCGTTGCACCCCGGCTCCTGCCCCGACCGCACGGTCGTTACGATGACCGCTTAGGCGCGCGCAGTCTCGATCTGCGCCACGACGCCCTCCAGCGCCTCGATCTGCGTGACAAGCTCGTCGCGCGTCACGCTGGCCTTCGCGTCGGCGACGATCGCCTCCAGCTCGGGCTGCACCTTGGCGAACAGCTCGTCGCTGACCTCGCCGGGGGCGAACTCGAGGAGCTTCGAGGAGGTGTTGACGATCTCGTACTTGGCGCTCGACATATCGGGCGTGATGGTTGCGGCAAACGCCAGCGCGTCGTCGAGCGAGGTGACCCGCGACGACGAGGTGATGGCGCCGGTGTCAGCGCTGGATGACGCGGAAGACGACGGCTCAACGCTCGCGTCAGCCTGCGGGGTTGCCGCACAGCCGACCAGGAGCGTCGCCGCCAGAACAACGGGGACGAATTTCGTGAACTTCATCCCTCAAGCGTAAACCTCTCGCGAATCGACCGCGAATCCAGTAGTATCCCGCGCTCACGCGATCGCACCCGATCCACACTTGATCTCGCCCGCGCTCGCGGGCGCCGATCAGTGCTTCGCGAGCCGCACCTCGTCGCGCTTCGGGAACACGGCGGGGTGCGCGCCAGCCATGTGCTCGAGCACGCGAATCACCTGGTAGGAGTAGCCATACTCGTTGTCGTACCACACGTACAGCACCATGTTCACGTCGTTCACGATGGTCGCGAGCCCGTCGACGATGCCCGCGCGGTGCGAGCCGACGAAGTCGGTCGAGACGACCTCGGGCGATTCGACGTAGTCGATCTGCTGGCGCAGCTTCGAGTGCAGCGAGGCGCGGCGCAGGTAGTCGTTGACCTCGTCTTTGGTCGCCGGGTTCGTGAGGGTCAGGTTCAGGATCGCGAGCGACACGTTCGGGGTGGGCACGCGGATGCTGCTGCCCGTGAGCTTGCCGGCGAACTCGGGCAGCGCCTTGGCCACGGCCGTCGCCGCACCGGTCTCGGTGATGACCATGTTGAGCACCGCCGAGCGGCCGCGGCGGTCGCCCGTGTGGAAGTTGTCGGTGAGGTTCTGGTCGTTGGTGAACGAGTGCACGGTCTCGACGTGCCCGCGCTCGACCCCGTAGGCCTCGTCGATCGCCTTGAGGACCGGGGTGATCGCGTTCGTCGTGCACGACGCCGCCGAGAGGATCTTGTCGCCAGGCTCGATGTCGTCATGGTTGATGCCGTAGACGATGTTCTTCAGCGGCGACTTGCCGGGCGCGGTGAGCAGCACACGGGCAACGCCCTTGCTCTGCAGGTGCTGGCCGAGGCCCTCCTCGTCGCGCCAGCGGCCGGTGTTGTCGACGACCACGGCGTCGTCGATGCCGTACGCCGTGTAGTCGATGGCGGCCGGGTCGTTCGCGTAGATGACCTGGATGCGGGTGCCGTTGGCGATGATGACGTCGTTCGCCTCATCCACGGTCACGGTGCCCGGGAACAGGCCGTGCACCGAGTCGCGCTCGAGCAGGCTCGCGCGCTTGACCAGGTCGTTCTTGGCGCCGCGGCGCACCACGACTGCGCGCAGGCGCAACCCGTGGCCGTTGCCGGCGTGCGTGATGAGGATGCGGGCGAGCAGGCGGCCGATGCGACCGAAGCCGTAGAGCACGACGTCGGTGCTGTTGCCGCGCGGGGCCGGCTCGGCCGTGAGCAGCTCGGCGAGCTGTTCGCGCAGGTTCGCCTCGACGTCGACGTCCGCACCGGCGGCATCCAGCGCGGCGGCGAGGCGGGCGATATCGAGCGATGCGGGGCCGGGCTCAATGGCGAGCAACGCCTCGAGCACCGTGCGTGACTGCTCCAGCGAGAGCTCCTGGTGCCCGAGCTGCAGCACGCGCTCGTGCGCCTCGATCACGCCCATCGCCGAGAGGTTGATGATGCGGTGTCCGTGCACCGAAGTCACCACGCCGTAGTCGCGGTAGAGGCGCCCGATCAGCGGGATCAGCCGCTCGGCAAGCTCTTCGCGAGATACCCAGGCGCTGCGGTGGTCTTCGTATGCAGAGGTCGACACGATCGCTCCTTTGGCGCCGCGTCATCGTTTTGGCGCCGTCGTCGTTGCTAAAAAATGGCGTACCGCCGCCATGACTCGGCGCGTACGTACCAAGCCTAATCGCTCGACCTGGATGCACCCTGACGCATGACGATCGGATGCCGCCTGCGCGCCGCCCGCCTGCACCGGGCTTCGCCGCAGAGGCGCTATGCCTCGGTGCGATCCGCACCGATCGCGGCGACGGCGCGCATCGCGATATCAAGCGCCTCCCCGAGCGGCAGCCCCGCCTCCTGCGCCATCCGCCGCGCGGTAGACATCGCGGCGAACGCAGCGGCGACCACGCTCGCAAGGCCCAGTGCTTCCGCGCCGTCCGCCATGCCTGCGCCATCCGCCTTGTCTGCGCTGTCCGCCTTGCCCGCGCCATCGCGGATCGTCGCGACCTCGCGCTCCCGCTCCCGCTCCCGGCGGGCAAGTTCTGCGACGATCAGGCGCTGCGAGCGCTCCATCCGCTCGAGGTAGCCGGCGCGCAGCGTCTCGGAGCCCTGGATCACCCGGTCAAGATCGGCGGCACGCGCGGCGAGCGCGGGGTCCGAGATGTACTCCACGACACCGTCGAACATCCGGCGCAGCGCCGTCCACGGCGGCTCGGCGGCCGGTCGCTGCGCGAGCAGCGCGGCAAACAGCTCGCCCTGCCTGTCGTACTTGCCGAGAACGAGCGCCTCCTTGCCCCCGAAGTAGCGAAAGAAGCTGCGCCGCGAGATGCCCACCGCCTCGGCGATCTCCTCCACGGTGACCGCCTCGTAGCCGCGCCGGGCGAACAGCTCCTGGGCCGCATCGATGAGCTCCGACTGCACGGCGCGCCGGGTGCGCTCGCGGAGGGACTCCGCCTCGCGCGGGCCGGCGTGGGCAGGGCCCGCCGCGCCGCGCGGCACCGAGGTCGCTGGCTCGATCATGCGCCCATCGTACTCCACGTGTCATTCTTGACACTCGGTGTCAGTGTTGACCTAGAGTGCAGGCAACGGCAATCGAGGAGGATTACCCATGACCAAGACCTGGTTCATCACCGGCGCCGGCCGCGGCTTCGGGCTGGAGTTCGCAACGAACGCGCTTGAGCGCGGCGACCGCGTGGCGGCCACGGCGCGCAACACGAGCGCGCTCGAGCCCCTGCTTGCCGCATACGGCGACGCGCTCCTTCCGCTGCAGCTCGATGTCACCGACCGCGATGGGGTCTTCTCGGCGGTCCAGACGGCCGCCGCGCACTTCGGCCAGCTCGATGTCATCGTCAACAACGCCGGCTACGGCCTGTTCGGCATGATCGAGGAGATCACCCCCGAGCAGCTGCGCGAGCAGATGGAGGTCAACCTCCTCGGCGTGCTGCACGTCGTCCAGGCGGCGCTGCCCATCCTCCGCGCACAGGGCTCGGGGCACATCATCCAGATCTCGACGATCGGCGGCGTGGTCGCGTTCCCGAACCTCGGTGGGTACCACGCCTCGAAGTGGGCCCTCGAGGGCCTCACCGAGTCGCTCGCGCAGGAGGTCGCGGGGCAGGGCATCAAGGTCACGCTCATCGAACCCGGCGGCTTCACCACCGACTGGGCGGGCTCCAGCGCGGTTCGCGCCGACGCGATGCCCGAGTACGACGCGTTCCGCCAGGCATCGGCGGAGGCGGCCGCAGCCGCGCCCGACTCCCCCATGCGCAAGCAGGGCGACCCCGCGGCCGCCGGCCGGGCGATCCTGAAGATCGTGGATGCGCAAGACCCGCCGCTGCGCGCATTCTTCGGCGTCGCCCCCACCATGGTGGTGCCCGCCATGTACGCGAAGCGCCTGGCGACGTGGGAGGAATGGAAGCCGGTCGCCCTCGAGGCGAACGGCTGAGCCGGGAGGGAACCGCGCGGGACCCACCCTGTCGGCCTCGACCGGGCCCGCCTAGGCTGACGCCATGAGTGGCACCACGACGCTGTGCATCCTGGGCGCCTCGGGCGATCTGAGCTCGCGCCTGCTCCTGCCGGCCCTGGGCCAGCTGCTCACGCTCGAGCCCTGGCGGGATGTGCGTCTGCTCGGCGCGGGGCAAGACGATTGGAGCGAGCGGCACTGGCGGGGCGTCGTCCGCGCCGCGTTCGCGACGATGGATGCCTCGGGCCCGGCCGTCGACGCGCTGCTGCGCTCGACCCGGTACCGGTGCGCCGACGTCACCGATCCGGATGCCCTCGAGGAGGTGCTGGACGGCAGTGCAGGACGGGTCGCCCTGTATTTCGCGCTGCCCCCAGCCGTTGCCGCGCAGACCGGTGCGGCGCTTGCCGGCATCACGCGTCCCCCCGGCCTGATCCTCGCCCTCGAGAAGCCGTTCGGCACCGACGAGGCGCACGCGCACGCGCTGAACGAGCGGCTCGCCACGATCGTGTCTGAGGCGCAGGTGCACCGGGTGGATCATTTCCTCGCGCGCTCGACCGTGTTGAACGTGCTCGGCCTGCGTTTTGCCAATCGCGTGTTCGAGCCCGCGTGGTCGGCCGAGCACATCGCATCGGTCGTGATCCGCTACGACGAGGAGCTCGGGCTCGAGGGTCGAGCCGGCTACTACGACCACGCCGGCGCGCTCGTCGACATGCTGCAAAGCCACCTGCTGCAGGTGCTCGCCATCGTCGCGATGGAACGCCCCGCCTCGCTCGACGAGGGCGAGTTGCGCGACGCGATCTCGGCGGCGCTGCGTGCCACCCGGGTCTGGCACAACGATCCGGTCACCGCCTCGCGGCGCGCGCGCTACACGGCCGGGCGGGTGGGCGATCGCGATTTCGTGGCGTATGCGCAGGCGCCGGGCGTCGACCCCACCCGCGAGACCGAAACGCTTGCGGAGGTGACCCTGGAGGTCGATACCGAACGCTGGGCGGGGGTGCCGTTCACGCTGCGCTCGGGCAAGGCGCTCGGCGCGCTCCGGCGCGAGATCCTCGTGCGCTTCAGACCGCTGCGCATGCCGTCCGGCTTCACCGGAACCCCGAAGCCGGACGAGCTGCGGATCGTGCTCGGGCCCGACCGGATCGACCTTGCGATCAACATCAATGGCGAGGGTGACCCGTTCTCGCTCGATCAGGTCGTGATGTCGGCGAGCTTCACCGACGGCGGGCTCAGTCCCTACGGCGAGGTGCTCGCCGGGATCCTCGACGGCGACCCGACGCTCTCGGTGCGCGGCGACACCGCCGAGCGGTGCTGGCACATCGTGCAACCGGTGCTGGATGCCTGGCGCGCCGGCAGGGTGCCGCTGGACGAATACGCGGCGGGCACGCAGGGGCCGCGCGGTTGGGCT
>JAGQTK010000007.1 GCA_020439065.1 Microthrixaceae bacterium | reverse complement strand
ACACCCCACACCTCACCCCTCGATACACCGACAGGACCCCCGTTGCCCGACTCCGCCCGTCCTTCCACGAACACCATCAGCATCCCCGGCGACGGCGCTCGCGCGGGCGCCGGCGGGGGCAACACCGCGCCCGAATACACCGCCCGCGACACCCGGGTGATCTGGCTGCTGCTCGGTGCGGCGTTCGTCGTGATCCTGAACGAGACGATCATGGGCGTCGCCATCCCGCACCTGATGGACGACCTGCACATCACCGCGGTGGCCGCACAGTGGCTCACCACCGGCTTCATGCTGACCATGGCCGTCGTCATCCCGATCACCGGGTTCCTGCTCCAGCGTTTCACCACGCGCGCGATCTTCATCTCGGCGATGTCGCTCTTCTCGCTCGGCACGCTCACCGCCGCGGTCGCCCCCGGCTTCGAGGTGTTGCTGGTGGCGCGCGTGATCCAGGCGTCCGGCACCGCGATCATGATGCCGTTGCTCATGACGACGATCATGACCCTGGTCGCGCCGCATGCGCGCGGCCGGATGATGGGCCGCGTGTCGATCGTGATGTCGCTCGCGCCCGCGATCGGCCCCTCGCTCTCGGGGCTCATCCTGAACACGCTGAACTGGCGCTGGATGTTCATCGTGGTGCTCCCGATCGCGGTCGTGATGCTCCTGGTCGGCATGAAATGGATGCTGAATGTCAGCGAGCCGCGTCCCGCGCGGGTTGACCTGCTCTCCGTGCTCCTGTCGGCGCTCGGCTTCGGTGGGCTCGTGTTCGGGCTCAGCCAGATCGGCGCGGGCGGACACGGCACCTCCCCCGCCGAGCTCGCCGCGCAGGTCATGGCCACCACCACCATGTGGGTTGCGCTCGCGGTCGGTGCGCTGTCGCTCGCGATCTTCATCCTGCGCCAGCTGCGCCTGCAGCGCGAGGACCGGGCTCTGCTTGATCTGCGCGTGTTCCGCTCCCGTAACTTCACGCTGTCGATGGCGCAGATGACCGTGCTGACCGCGGCGTTTTTCGGCTCGATCATCCTGACCCCGCTCTACCTGCAGCATGTGCTGGGTCTCTCGGCGCTCGAGTCGGGCCTGATCGTGCTGCCGGGAGCCCTCGTGATGGGTCTGCTCGGCCCGATCGTTGGCCGGATCTATGACGCCCGCGGCCCGCGTGTGCTGCTCGTGCCGGGCGCGATCATCTCGAGCGCGGTGCTGTGGAGCTTCACCACCCTCACCGAGACCACCTCGCCGTATCTCGTCATGGCGCTGCAGGTGGTGCTCTCGCTGGGTCTTGCGCTCTCGTTCACCCCGCTGTTCACCGCGTCGCTGGGATCGCTCGAGCCGCGCTTCTACTCGTATGGCAGCGCCATCGTCGGCACCGTGCAGCAGGTGGCCGGGGCCGCCGGCATCGCGCTGTTCGTGACCCTCATGTCGGCGATCGCGAATGACGCGCTGGCCGATGGCGTCGCGCCCGTCGCCGCGCAGGCGGCCGGCGTTCGCGGCGCGTTCATGATCGGCGCTGTGCTCTCGCTGCTCACGATCGTCGGCGCGTTCCTCGTGCGCAAGCCCGCCGACGACATCGGCGCGCCCGCGGAACCCGCCGCACCGGCCGCATAGCCGCTGCAGGCGAAGCGGCGCGCGTGGGCTACGGCCCGCAGGCCGTCACGCCGTCGGCAGCCGAACGGCCGTCGTCGCGGCGCAGGATCACTTCGATGCAGCTCGGCCCGGCGCCCTCCGGGGCGATGACGACTTCGGCCTGATCGGTCACCGAATACTCGGTGTCTTCGCCAGGCCGAACACGCCCCCAGAGATAGGCATCGCCGGGCAGCGGATCGGGGTTGGCCCAGGTGAAGCGGATGCCTTCTTCCGTGGCCGTGGCGGCGAGCTCGGTGACCCTCGGCACACCGCTCCCGGGGATCAACACGTCGACCGGGACGGAGTCCGGCGTCTCGCCGGCTTCCGGCTCACGCTCGCCGGGGCTCAGGGCGCCGGAGGTCACAGCGATCACGCCACCGGCGATCAGCGCGAGCGCCGCCAGCGACCCGCCGATGCTCCATCCGATCACGGCGCCGCGGCGTCCCCGCCTCGGCCCACCGTCGCCGGGGGTGGCGGCGGCTGCGGCGGCGGCTGCGGCGGCGGCAGACCCGTGCGGGGTCCCGGCTGGGCCTTGCCCGGTGCCACTCGATCCGGCGGCCGCCCCGGCGTCCGGCGACACCGTCACGGGGGCGCGCATGCGCGTCGCGTCGTCGTCGGCCGGCGCGCCGGTGACGGCCGGCGCCGGCTGTGCGGTGCCCCACCGCGGCAGCGAACTGCTGCTGCGAATCACCGTGTGCTCGAGGCCGGGCGCCGCGGTGTCGGCGGCAGCGCGGGGCACGCTCGTCACGGCGGGGGCCGGCGCGTTCCCCGGGTCGATCGAGACGACGCTGCGGATTCGGGTCGACTCATCGTCTTCGTCGTCGACGGCCGGGGCGGGCGCTGCCGGCCCGCCGTCATCGACCACGTCGATCGGCGTCAGCGATTGGCGCAGCTCAATCTGCACGCGCTGCAGTGCGCGGGCCAGGTCGATCGCACTCGCGTAGCGCGCGGCCGGATTCTTCGACATCGCGCGGGCGAGCACACGCTCGAGGGTCTCCGGCACGTCGGCACGACCGGTCGGCGCGAGCGCAGCCGCTTCGATGCGCGCAATCAGGTCGGCACCGCTGTTGGAGGCGCCAGGCTGCTCGAACGGCGAACGCCCGGCCAGCAGCGTGTACACGGTCGCACCCAGCGCCCAGACATCGCTGGTCACATCGCCACGCGGCGGCTCGGCGAACGACTCCGGCGGCGACCAAGGAATCGACATCCCCTCGCTCTGCGCATCCGAGGTGGTCGTGGCCGCGATGCCGAAATCGGCGAGGGCCGGGCGGTTGTATTCCGTGACCAGAATATTCGCGGGTTTGATGTCGCGGTGCAGGATCCCGGCGCGGTGGGCGGTCTCGACTGCCGCCGAGACCTGCACACCCACGCGGAGCGCCTCGGCGACAGAGAATCGCTCCGCCCGGTAGCGCACCTGCAGATTGGGCCGCGGGCAGTACTCCATGACGAGGAACGGGCGCCCGTCGGCCGCCACCCCCGCCTGGTAGATCGTGACGATCGACGGGTGCGTCGACAGCTGCGCCATGATGTCGGCCTCGGCGGCGAATCCCTCGGCGGAGCCGGCGGCGAGCCCCTCGGCCAGGAGCACCTTGACCGCCACCCGGCGGCGCGGCACATGCTGCTCATAGAGGAACACATCGGCAAAGCCACCGGTGCCGAGCAGCTCCACCGGCGTGAACCCGGCGATCTCGGGTGGGGTCGAAGCCGCGCGCGCGCTCACGCGATGCCCTCGAAGCTCACGCTCACGCCATCACCCAGCTCGAGCACATCGCCCGAGACGACCACGGTCGCTTCGCCGGGATGCAGCTGCGTCGGCTCGCTGCCGGCACGGCGCAGCATGGTGCCGTTCGTGGTGTGCAGATCCAGCACCACCACCGCGTCCCCCTCCTGACGGATCTCGACGTGGCTGCGCGAAATGTCTTGCTCGGGGCTGTCGACCGTGATCAGGTGCGGCAGCATGCCACCCGTCGTCCGGTTCGAGCTCGGACGGCGCCCGATCACGACGGTTCGATCGAGCTGCACGGTGCGGCCCGTCGAGAGCACGATGCGTGCGGTGGATGCCGGTGGCGCGGGGGCCGGCTCCGCTGCCGCGGCGTCCGGCGACGGCGGCAGCTGGCCGGCCGCGCGCATCGCGCGCGACTGCGCCACGGAGATGGTCTGGCCGTCGTGGTCGCCCGGGCGATGACCGCGGCCGCCGGGCACGGCCGAGATCAAGCCGGGGGCGGTCGCGACGGGCGCGCCGGTCGGCGGCGGGAAACCGGCAAGATTCGCCGCCAGCGACCCCGGGGCGCTCGGGCGTCGGAACGCCGGGTCGGTGGCCGCCTTCACCACCGTGGCACCCCACGCTTCGTCGTCGGGTCCGAGCGCTTCGGCCCCGACCGGCTCCGGATTCGCGACGGGCTCGGGTGCCGGCTCAGGGACAGGTACAGGTGAGGGCTCGGGTAGCGGCTTCGGCTCCGGTTTGGGATCCGCGTCGGGCACCGGCTCGGGCTCGGCATCCGGCTCCGGCGTCGGCTCCGGCCCGGGCTCGGGTACTGCCTCAGGCGCTGGCTCGGCCTCCGGCTCCGGCTCCGGCGCTACCTCAGGCGCCATCTCCTGCTCGGGGTCCGCCGCGGGCGCGGGCTGGGACTCCCCCTCCGCCACCGGTGCGGATGCGGGATCCGGTGCAGATACGGGAGCCTGCGCGACGCGCGCGATCGGGGCGACCACGAGCTGCGCATCGACGATGTCCACGGCATCCACAGCGTCCACAGCGTCCACGACGAGGCGCGAGACCAAGACGATGCCGTCGGCAAACGGGAGCGCGCCCGCGCCGTCGGGCGCGCCAGCCGACGTCTCGATCGTCACGGCACCGCCGCCCCGCACGAGCTGCTCGTTCCAGGTGGTGACGCCGGCCCCGTGCACGCTCACGCCCGCGGCGTGCACCGTGAGCGGGCCGCGCACCGCGATGCGCAGCTCGCCGCCCGCGTGCGTGATGACGGCGAAGGGCGGAAGCGCGGCGAGGCTCGTGCCGAACGCGCCGGTCAACGTTTCGAGGACGGTGCCGAGCCCACCGCCCGCGCGGAGGGCGGCCCAGGCGGCGCGGGCGTGCTCGACCCCCGCCGTCGACGGCAGCACGACGGCGCCGCCTGGCGTCACGGCCGCGAACCACGTCCCCGGGGTGTACTCGCTCATGGTCGCTCTCCTCGCTCAGGCTTGGATCGTGGGGTCTTGCGCGGCACGGTGTCTGCGTCAAGCTCGTCGTCGAACGCGGCACCCGCGTCACGCTCGCCCGCTCTCGGCAGTGTATCCATCGGGTCGTGCTGGGCCACGGCGATCGCGTCGACCACCACGGCCGTGACGTTGTCGCGTCCGCCGTTCGCGAGCGCCTGCAGCACGAGCCGTTCAGCGGCCGCCTGCGGGTCGAGCACGCTCGCGAGAATCTCGTGGATCGTCGCGGCATCCACCTCGCCGGAAAGCCCGTCCGAGCACACCAGCATGCGGTCGCCCTGCGCTGCGGGGAGCAGCCAGAAGTCGGCGTCTTCGTCGCTGCCCGCGCCCAGGGCGCGGGTGATGACGTTACGGCCGGCCGCCGTGGCCGCCTCTTCGGCGGTCATCTCGCCCGCATCCACGAGCTCCTGCACGACCGAGTGGTCGACGCTGATCTGCTCGAGCGCGCCACCGGCGAGCCGGTAGGTGCGCGAATCGCCGAGATTCACGACGAGCCAGTACCCATCACCGCCGTGCTGCGAGACGACGACCCCGGTGAGCGTGGTGCCGGCTCCTCCGCCCGCACCCCCGGCGAGCGCGTCGACGTTCTGGCGCGCGAGATCGATCGCGCCCACCACGTCTTCGACGCGCACGCTCGGCAGACCCACCAGCGGTTCGAACACGGCGAGCGCCGCGGCGCTTGCCACTTCACCCGCCTCATGCCCGCCCATGCCGTCGGCCACGAGAAACATGGGATGCCGGGCGAGCATCGAGTCCTCATTGATCCGGCGCCGCAGCCCGACGTCGGTCGCCGAGCCCGCCGATACGACGATCGGGGCGGAGGCCTGCTGCGCGTCCGTCATCGGAGCACCAGCGAAATCGTCACCCGACGGTCGCCGATCACGACGACGTCGCCCGCGAGGATCGCCGTGAGCGCGCCCGGCGTGAGCGGATACGCTGCGACGCCCGCACGGTGCAGGATCATGCCGTTTGTCGAGTGCAGATCAACGATCCACGCGCCGTCGGCGTCGATACCGGCGCCGAAGTGCGTCTTCGACAGCGAGTACGAATCATCGGGCACCGCGATCGAGCGCGCGCCGGCAAGCTTCGACGAGACGCGAACGGCGTCGGTGGATGCCACGGGGTCGCGACCGATGACCGCCCCGTGCGGGATCGTCACGACGGTGCCGTCATCCCAGCGCAGCTCGAGCTGCGTGGCGGCGGGCGGTGGCTGCGCCGCGGGGGCGAAATCGGGGGCCACCGCGGGTGCCGGCGTTGGTGCAGATGCCGGCGCGCGCGCAGGCACGCGCGCGGGTTCCGGCGCGCCCGTGCGGGGCGCGAGGTGCGCGGGCACATCGCCGATCAGCGGCGCGGCCGGGAGCGCCGCTCCGGCGGGCGCGACGCCGGCGCCGAGGCCGCGTGCGCCGGGGACCGGGGGCACGGTGGGCCGCGCCCCGGGCAGCCCGAAGGGGCGATCGCGGTCGATCTCCTCGATCACGACCGGAGCCGGAGCCGGCGGCGGTGCGGCCGCGAGCGCCGCGGCCTGCGCGACCGCTTCGTCGAACGCGGGAGCGTCGACCATGATCGCGCCCACCATGAGATCGTGCCAGCCCTGACGACGGCCGGTGCGGTCGAACAGGGGCGTGACATAACCGACGACGACGCCCGCCAGCAGGCTGAACACGATGGCGCGCCCGAGGGCGCGCCAGAAGCCGAGCGACGTACCGAGCTCCAGGCGCACGAGGCGAATCTTCATCAGTCGCATGCCGATCGAGCCGCGCCCGCCCTGCATCGCCACCCAGACGATCGACCAGGCGGTGCTCAGCAGTGCGCCGGCGATCACCAGGATGAGGGCGGGCAGCGAGGCGCCGGGCGACACCGAAGCAGCGTTCGCCCCGCTCGCACCGCTCATCAGCGCGCCCAGCAGCGAGAGCCACAGCATGATCGCGCCGATGATCGCCACCGAGGCGACGAGCGTCGCGATCACGGCGTCGATCACGTAAGCGGCAACACGGCGGCCGAGCGATGCGGGTGGCGCGGGTGGCGCGAGTCCCCCGCCGTGTTCGGTTCCACCAGGCAATCCGGGGCCCGCAGCGCCTCCGGGCGCTCCGGGGACTCCCGGGGTCGCGGGGCCTCCCGACCCGTGGGACGGGCGGGTCTCAGGCATCCCGTGCACAGCGCTCACTTTCGCTCCTTTCGGCGCAGCGAGCGCAGGCTGACCCGCGCGCGCAGCATGCGCCACGTGCTCTGACCCGATGCGAGTGCGCTCGCACTCGCATCGACATCCCGCCAGAACTCCTCGACATCGCCGGCGCTCGGCTCGCCCGGGCCGAAGACCTGGGCGTCGGCCCGGTCGGCGAGCACGAGTGCCGTGCCGCCGGCGCCGTGCTCGGCCCCTGCCTCGGGAGCGGCGGTCGCTGCGGCCTGTGCACCGGCGTCGGTGCGTGCCGGGTCTGCAGCTGCAAAGTGCTCGCGCACCGCGAGCGCGCCGGCGCGGCGCGTGCCGCGCGGTGGCACGGGCGCACCGAGGTCGACGGCGCGGTCGACAAACTCGTCCCAGCCGCCGCTGATCTGATCCGCCGTCCGCTCCCTGGCACGGCGACGCTTTCGCCGGCCGAGCTTAAGCAGCAGGATGGCGAGGAACGGGGCCGCGAGCACCAGCAGGGTCGCAAGGCTGCCGCCGACCACCCACAGCACCGTGCCGAGCCACGCGGTGTCAAGCGCATCGTCTTCACTCTCCCCGTCGTCGGCGGGAATCTCCGGCGGCAGCTGCACCGGCTCCTGCGGGGGCGGCGGCGGCTGGATCACCTGCGGTTTGGGGTCGGTGCGCGGCTTCGTGTCCTCGTCCGTGGGCACCTGGTCTTCGGGCGGCGTCGGGTCGAACACCACCCAGCCGAGCTCGTCGAACGCGACCTCGACCCAGACGTGCAGCGTGTCGCCCGTGGCGGTGAAGCGCTCGCCGGTGGAGGTTGCGTCCGGGTAGAAGCCCATCACCACGCGCGCGGGCATGCCCAGCTGCGAGGCCATCACGGCCATCGCCGTCGCGTACTGCTCGTCGTCGCCGACCATCTGCTCGGCGCCGAGCAGCGCGTCGAGGCGCTCCGCCCCGTGCCCGGCACGCGAGCGGGGCTCGCCCTCGAGCCCGTGGCTGAAGAAGCCGCCGGTCGCCAGCGCGCTCTCGAGTGCGCGGGCCTGCCCGATCGCCGACTCGGCCTCAGCGGTGAAGTCTCCGGCTGAGGATGCCGCGGTCTGCGGAATCCCCTGCTGCTTGGGCATCTTCACGCTGCCGAAGGGGGCGTCCGCCAGCGCCGTGTCGTTCGGGGGCGTGGGCACCACCGTGTCGATCTCGTAGCTGTCACCCTCGCGCAGCCCGCGCGTTGCGACGGCGACGCCAGAGCCCGGGTTGTAGTGCAGCGAACGCGCGAGCTCCTCGCCACGCTCGCCGTCGAAGCGCATCCGGGTGGGGTATCCCACGCCGGGAACCCAGACCCCGCCGAGCTCACCCATCGTGAACGTCATCGTGGCGCTCTCGCCTGCGACCTCGGCCGCACCGGCCGGGGCGATGCGCTCGCCCACACGCAGGAACGAGCCGGAGCCGCCCGCGCCGTTACCCGAGACGTTGTAGACGACGCCGTCGTAGGCATCCATCGTCGCGAGCCGGACGCGCGCGCCCTCGGGCAGCCCGTCGACCGTGAACAGCACGGCCTTCGCGTCGCGGATGTAGCCGCGGAACGCCTGCAGGGGGCTCGGATACTCCCGCACATCGAACGGCGGGATCACCACGTCGCGCAGCACGTAGCGTGGCGAGGCGATGCTCGTCACCGCGCTGCTCGCGCCGCCGGCGGCAAGGGCCACGACCAGGACCGCGGCCGCGAAGCCGAGCCGGCGTACCGTCGCGCTGCGGGCGAGCGTGTGCTCGCCCTGCGCCTGCGCGACCGCACTGCCGCGCGCCGAGCTGCGCTGAAGCGCGCCGCGATACGCCAGCCAGGCCACAGCGACACCGGTGAAGACGATTCCCTGCGCGATCGCAAAGCTCGCGCGCGGCACGCCGAACGCGATGGCGACCACGAGCAGGACGAGGGCGGGCAGCACCGCCCATGCGTAGCCGCGGGCGAGGCGAAGCGCGAAGCTGCCGGCCAGGACCGAGGCGATGAGGGCGGTGAGGAAGGGCAAGATGACGAGCGGGTCCTCGCCGGGCAACGGGACCTGCGAGGTGAGCAGCTGCTTCCAGGAGAACACCACGCCGAGCGCAAGTTCGCGCAGCGCATCGAGGCTCGGGATGACACCGAACAGCGAGAGCTGCCGCAGCGCCAGCGCGCCGCCGAACACGAAGTACGCCAGCACGCTCGCGCCGGCCACGCTCAGCATGCCCAGCCGGAAGCGGGCGCCGAGGGCGGCGATGGCCAGCCCCAGGAGCACGCCGCCGGCCCCGGCGACCCAGGCGCCCGCGCCGATGAACGACGGGGCCCAGGCCGAGACGCCCACCATGAGGAGCGCGGCAACGGCCGCGAGGTCGAACGCCCAGCGCAGGGAGAAGCGCGCGGCTGCCGAGGAGACGCCCGTCGCGGGCGCGGCGGCACTCACGAGAGCACCCGCCGCAGGGCGCCGCGCAGCTCGCCGAGTTCGCCGATCGTCAAGACGCTGGCATCGCCCAGCATGCGCAGCGTGGGCGTCGCGCCGGGCTCACAGACAACGGCGATGTTTCGGGCACCAAACGGGAGCAGGCGCGTCGCGTCTCGCAGCCGCTGGGCGCTCACGTTCGAACCGCACACGAGCACGACAACGCTCGCGGTCTTCGCGGAGCGGCCGACCTCGCCGGCCAGCTCGAGAACGCCGCCCTGCCGCGGGCGGCTGTGCTCGAGCCCGCTGAGCGTGTCGAGAAACTGTTTCGCGGTGCCCGCGGTGATCGTGCGCTCCTGCACCATGACCGTCAGGTTGCGCGCATCGCGCAGCGCCTGGAGACCGAGCGAGCCGGCGACCGAGACGGCCAACTCGAACTCGTCCTCGGTCGCGAATTCGGCCGCATTCCGCGTGAGCGCGATCACCGTGTGTGAGCGGCGAGTCTCTTCGAACTGGCGCACCATGACCGTGCCGGTGCGCGCGGTCGAGCGCCAGTGGATGTGTCGCATATCGTCGCCCGGCACGTACTCGCGCATAGCGTGGAACGAGACATCGTCGCTCGAGAGGTCGCGTGTGGGCAGCCCCTCGATGTCGCGCATGTAGCCCGCGGTGGCGCCATCGAGGATCACGGTGCGGGGGTGCACGTACAGATCGACGGGGTCGGTCCACGTGTGCACCCGCTCGAACAGGCCGAGCGGGTCGCCGCGCAGCGCGCTGAGCGGGCCGACGGTGAGGATCGCGCGGCGGGCGGTCGGCACGGTGAACAGGTCTTCGTGCATCGCATCGGCGCCGAGGCGCGGCACCGCGAACGACGCGCTGCCGGCACCCACCGGCAGGAGCACGCGGGCCGGCAGGATCGCACGCTTGCTCGGATTCGCGAGCGAGATGCGGCCGAAGGCACGCTCGCCGACAACGATGCGGCGCTGCGCCATCTCGAGCTTCGCCCGGTACTCGGTGCGGCCGATGAGAAAGAATGCGCAGATCACGATCAGCGCGGTACCGCACCACGCGATGGTGCGCAGCTCCGCCCAGCCGAGCGTGGTGCTGAACAGCCATGCCAGCAGCGTGCCGGCGACGACGGCCCAGCCGAGCGGGCGCAACACCGAGAGCACACGGCCGATGGCCGCGCGTGCCGGCGCGGTCGCCGGCCACGCCGTATCGAGCAGCCACGCGACGGCGGGAAGCCGGGTGAGCGTGAGGACAGCCGACATGCTACGCAGAGAGTCGCTGCTGGGGCGCGGCGGTGTCTTCGAGCACGCGGGCGATCACGGCCTCGGGCGTGGTGCCCGCGAACTCTGCCTCGGGGTCGAGCACGATGCGGTGTGCCCAGACCGGCTGCGCGAGCTCGACGATGTCGTCAGGGGTCACGAAGCGGCGTCCCTGCGAGGCGGCCCATACCTTGGCGATGCGCATCATGGAGAGGCTGCCGCGCACCGAGACGCCCAGGCGCACGTCGGCGCTGGCACGGGTGTTCTGGCCGAGCTCGGCGACGAAGCGCAACACCGCGGCGTCCGTGTGCACGGTCGCTGCGAGGTCGGCCATGTCGGCCACGGCTTGCCCCGTGATGACCGGGCTCAGGCGCGCGGCGGGGTTGCGCTCGGCCGAGCCGGCGAGAATCCGCTCGGCCGATTCCAGATCGGGATAGCCGATCGAGGTCTTGAGCAGGAAGCGGTCCAGCTGCGCCTCGGGGAGCTTGTACGTGCCGGCCTGTTCGATCGGGTTCTGCGTGGCGATCACCATGAAGGGGCGGCCGACCTCGTGTGGGGTTCCATCGATCGTGACGCGCGACTCTTCCATGACCTCCAGCAGCGCGGACTGGGTCTTCGGGCTCGCACGGTTGATCTCGTCGGCAAGCACGATCGACGCGAACACGGGTCCGCGGTGAAACTCGAACTTGTGCGTCGCCTGGTCGTAGATCGTCACACCGGTGACATCAGAGGGCAGCAGGTCCGGCGTGAACTGGATGCGCGAGTTCGTGCCCTGCACGGTCGCGGCGAGCGCCTTGGCGAGGCTGGTCTTGCCGGTGCCCGGGGCGTCCTCGAGGAGCACGTGGCCCTCGGCGAGCAGGCTCGCGAGCACCAGGCGGATGACCTCGGGCTTGCCGAGGACGGCCTGCCCGACATTGTCGACCAGCCGGCCGAAGGTGTCGGCGAACCAGGTGGCCTGCTCTTGGGTCATCGTCATGTCAGCGAAGTTCTCTTTCGTTCTTGTTCGTACATCGTGTGCGCGCCGGCGTGGGGTGCGACGCTCCTACCAGGTGATCCGCTGCGAGTCGCCCCAGCCCGAGATCGTGACCCAGAACTGCTGGCCCGGGTCGCCGAAGTAGCACGGTAGCTGCACCTTGCCGTGCTCAGGCAGCCACACCGTCGACGTGCCCCAGGTTCCGCCGTTGGGGCCGGTCGCTTTGCACGTGACCGTGTAGTTGCCGGCGGGGAAGTTCGCCACGGTCACGGCCCCGTAGGCGCAGGCTGCGACGGTGCAGTAGCCCGGCCAGTAGCCCCCATCGCCCTTGGCACCGACGGCGGTCGCCGGGGGCGGCGCCACCGTGCTCGCGCTGGCACTGCGTTCGCTGCTCTGACCCGCGGCATCCGTCACCACGACGCGGATGGTGTAGCTCTGGCTGTAGCCGTTGCCCGCCTGGGCCGTGCCGGTGAGCCCGGCCGATTGGAGCGCGCCGCCGTTGATGCTGTAGCGCACGGTGAGATCGCGGCCATTGCGCGGGGGCGCGCTCCACGAGAACTTGACGGTCGTACCGGATTGCGTGGCGGTCACGCTCGGCTGCGCGATCGGGCCGTAGGGAGCGACCGAGTTCGAGGCGGGCGACGGCTCGCCGTTGTAGCGCACGCCGTCCATCTCGGTGTACGCGCGCACGCGGATCGTGTAGCTGTAGTTGTTGTTGACCTGGCCGTTGCCGATCGTGCCGCTGGTGCCGTTCAGCGCGACCCAGTCGGAGCGCCAGCCGCCGCCGTTGACGCTGTACTCGTAGCGCAGCTCAGCGGCGTTCGCGCCGTTACCGGCCGCCGCACCGAAGGTGACCCCCACGGTGTTGTTGCCCTCGGTGGCCGAGATCGTCGCGGGGGTGCCGGGCTTGATGAAGGCGCGGCGCGGCGCCGACGGTGGGCTGGTGGAGCCGGTGCCGGCCTTGTTCGTCGCGGTGACGGTGAAGGTGTAATCGGTGGTCGAGGCGTCGATCACCACCGCCTGGGCGCGCGTGGTTCCGGGGATGTTGTCGATCGTGCGCACGATGGCGCCGCCGCGCATGACATAGAGCGTGTACTTCGAGATCGCGTCGCCGTTGGTGTGCGGCTCGGTCCAGGTCACCTGCATCTGCGCCTGCGCGCCGACGGGATCGAGACGTGCGGTCGAGGGAGCGGCCGGGCCCTCCGGCGGCGCCGCCGGGATCATCGTCGACGAGTAGCCGCTCCAGCTCGAGGGCTCGGGGGCGCGGTTGTGCGCCCGGACGCGCACCTGGTACGCGACGCCGTTCTCGAGCCCCGTCCAGCGATAGCTGTTGCCGGTCACGCCGGTCTTCTGGATCGAGCCGCCCGGCGGCGCGGGCGAGATCTCGAGCGTGAACGACTCGACCGGTGAGCCGGGGGTCGGCGGCGTGACCCAGGCCACGTCGAGCGCCGCGTCGCCGAAGGCGAGGGTCGGCGGCTGCGGGGTGTCGGGGCGCGCATCGGGGCGCGCCACGGCCGAGGGCAGCGACGGGTCGGAGGAGCCGACGCGGTTCACCGCGACCACCTGGAACGTGTACTCGACGTTGTTCGTCAGTCCATCCAGGGTGCACGTCGTCGACGCGCAGGTCTTCTCATAGCCCGCGGGCGTGAGCGACGACACCTCGTAGTGGGTGATCTCGGCGCCGTTGTTCGACGGCGGGGTCCACGACATCACGACGAGGCGGTCCTGCACGCTCGTCACGGTCGGGATGCCGGGGGTGTCGGGGCGCCCCTGCACGGTGAGGCGGATCCGCCCGTCGACCTCGCGGTCGTTGTCGGCGGTTGCGTCAGCGACGCGGTAGCGCACCACCATGGTGCCGAAGTAGTCGGGTCCCGGCGTCACGACGACCTTGTCGCCCACGACCTTGGCCTTGCCCTCCCCCGCCTCGACCTCCGCGAGCAGGATCTGCAGCGGTGTGTCGGGGAACGGGTTGTAGTCGTTCGCGAGCACGGGCACCGTGGCGTCCTTGCCCTGATGCGCCTCGGCGATCACGTCGTCATTCGCCGCGGCCAGCGGCCGGATCGACGCAGACACGCGCACGTCAACCGTGCCGCGCACGGGTTGCGATTCGCCGTCGCTCAGCTCGACGGTGACGGTTGCCACACTTCCCTTGGGGGTGGATGCCCCGGCCGAGGCGCGCAGCGTCCCGCCGTCGATCGACACGTCGAATCCGCTCGGCGCCCCGCCCACGAGGCGATACGTCATCCGTTTGACGTCGCCGTCGTCGGGATCGCTCGTGGAGGCGCGCAGGTCGAGTTCTGTGGCGGCCTCGCCGGGCGCCACGTCGACCGTGCTGTCGGCGAAGGTCGGCGACTGGTTATCGGGCGGCAGCACCGTGACGGGGATCGTGAGGACGGCCTTGCGCCCCTCCGGGTCGTCCGGGCCCGTGCCGTCGGTGACCTCGAAGGTGATCGCGTCCTTGCCGAAGTATCCCTCAGCCGAGGTATAGACGAGCGCGGACTGGTCCTTCACGAGGGAGGCGCCGTTCGAGTGGTTGGCCGTGGCCTTGGCCGCCTCGGTGATGATGGCCTTGCGGCCCCCGGCGACGGTGACGTAGTCGGCGAGCCGCAGCTCGATCGTCTCACCGCTTTTCACGACGACCTCGCCCGTCGATTTCAGCACCGGCCGCAGGTCTTTCGACCCCGGAACGAGCACGAAGGCGCTTGCCGTGAGGCCATCGACATCGGTGACCGTGTACGTGATGATCTGGGATTCCTCGGCCACGGTGACGCGGACGATCCCCTCGGGCAGCACCTTCGCCGTGGTGGTGCCGACGAGCGAGACCTGCAGTTCGGCCGCGACGCCGTCGGGGTCGACGTCGTTCTCGAGCACGAGCACGTCGACCGTCGATTCCTCGCCGACCTGCGGCGCGGTGACACGGTCGTCGCGGGCAAGCGGCGGCTGCAGCGGGACGTCCTTCTGCACCAGCACGAGCAGCGCGCCCATCGCGGTCGCACCGCGCGCATCCTTGATCCGGTACGGAATCGTGAACTCGCCCGGTTCCTCCGGGGTGGAGACGATGATCTGGTTGCCCTTGACCTCGGCGGCGATCCCGTCGGGCACCTCGAGCCCCTTGGCGTCGAGGTCGATGCGATCGCCGTCGGGGTCGGAGTCGTTGGCGAGCACCGCAACCGCCGCCGAGCGGTCCGGGCGCAGGATCACGGTGTCGTTGACGGCGTAGGGTCGCTGATTGCTCGACTCGATCGGCGCGATGCCGACGCGGATGGGCGCGATGCCCTCCTTGCCCAGGCGGTCACGGACCAGGTAGGTGAACGAGTCGACACCGGTGGAGTCCTCGTATGCCTCGTACACCAACCAGTTCTGCCCGACCTCGACGATACGGCCGAGCGCGGGCGCCGAGGCGGCGCCGATCAGCTCGACGGAGTCACCATCGGTGTCGATGCCATCGAGGGTGATGGGGATGCGCACGGTCGCGCCGCTGAGCACGCGCGCGGTCAGATCGCGCGGTCGCGGCGCGGCATTGTTTGCCTCGTCGACACCGAGAATCTGGATCGTGACGTAGCCTGCGTCCTTCTGTCCCTGGGAGTCGACGACCTCGTAGGTGGCGTACACCGTCTTCGGTGTGTCACCCGCACGGAAGCGCAGCGTGTTCTCGGCGACGAAGATGTCGCCGTCGGCGGGGTCGATGATGGGGTCGATGAGCGTCGGCGAGACGGTGATCAGATCCCCGTTGGGGTGATAGTCGTTGGCGAGCACCGGGATCGTCACGATATCGCCGGCACGCACGACCACGGAGTCGTCGCTCGCCACCGGCGGCTTGAGCTTGTTGGGCGCGGGCACCGGGATGACGGTGACCTCGCCTTCGGCCGTCTTGCTGCCGTTCGAGATCCGGTACCCGATCGTCACCGGCCCGGTCAGGCCGCCCTGGTCAGAGATGCGGAGCACCTCGTGGTTCAGGACCGCAACCGACACGCCCGCGCTCTGCGGCACCGAGACCGACTGCACCACCAGGATGCCGCCGGCCGGATCGGAGTCGTTGGCCAGCACATCGACGAGCACTTCGCTTCCGCCCGGGAGCATGGCGATGTCGCGCACCGCGATGGGCGGGAGGTCTTCGGCGAGCGCTTCGTGCACGTCCACGCGCACAACGCCGACGACGGTGTTGGGGCCGTCGGTCACGAGGTACTGCACATAGTAGGTGCCGTGCGTGTCGGCGTGGAATGAGAACGTGCCGGTATTGAAGTCGGGGGTGATCTTCGCGCCGACGACCTCGTCGAGACGCGCGAGGCGCAGCGGCACGCCGCTCGGGCTGACATCGTTGGTCAACGGCGAGACCGTCACGGTCTGGCCCACGCGGGTCTCCACGTGATCGGCGTTGGTGACGGGCTTGGTCGAGCCGATCGGGCGCACATCGACGCGGAGGATGCCCTCGGCGTCGGCCGTGCCGTCCGAGACGATGATCGTGATCTCTTTGCGCCCCTGCACCTGACTGGTGGCGCGGAAGGTGATCTGCCCGTCAGCGGTGAACTCGACCTCATCGCCGTCGGGCACGGCGGCCGCCTTCAGAAACAGGTCGTCGCCGTCGGGGTCGAGCCAGTCCGGCAGCACGTTGTACGAGACCGCACCACCCTGCTCGACGGTGACGGCCGCCGCGCGCTTCTGCACGGGCGGCTGGTTCGTGCCCTCGGCACTGACGCTGATGCGAACCGTCGCCTCGTCCGAGCCCCCGCGGCCGTCGTCGACGCGGTAGATGAAGGCATCCTGGCCGCTGGCGTTCTCGTCGACCGTGATCTGGAGCGCGGTGCCACCGTAGATGGGCTCGACGACGCCGAGCGAGGGGCTGCCCGAGGGCAGCGTCGCGGTGAGCACGTCGCCGTCGGGGTCGGAGTCGTTGTCGATCACCGAGATGATCGTGGTGCGGCCGGCGCGCACACCGAACTCGTCGTCGACCGCGACCGGCGTGGTGTTCAGCTCGGTCCGCTCGGGCAGCGTCGTCTCGGTGAACTCCTCGGCGGTGTTCTCCTGGTCTTCCTCATCCCCCTCCGGCGGGGTGATGTCGTTCCAGTTGTCGACCCGCTGCATGTTCTCGCTGGCCATCCACGCCGTGCCACCGAACGTGTCGTTGAGCACGACGACCTTGCGGTTGACGCGGAAGACGAACTCGGCGCTCTCATCGGCGCGGTCGATGTCGGTGGCCGCATCCTGGGCGTCGATGAGGCAGTCGCGCACGAAGCGGTTCGCCCCCGCCCACGCCGAATACGTGCAGCCGGTGAGCTGCACCGGGGCGGTCGGGGTGCCGCTCTTGCCGCCCGAGGGCGTGAGCGTCGGCGCTCCCCCGCCGAGCGGGATCTGCACGAGCGCGTCGGCTGTCGCGAGCGCGACGTTTTCGGCGGCGTCCGAGGGCTGCTGCAGGCGCGCACCCGCGGCATCCGCGAGCTGCGTGGTGCCGCCGCCACGGACGATGACGCGCTGCGTGTCGTGATCGAGCACCACCGCGCGGTCGCCGATCGCGCTGATCGCCAGGGCCGCACCCGCGGCCACGTCGAGGCCGGTGCGGGTGGGGTCGAGCGGCTCGCCCTGCTCGTCGAGTGTGATCTCCACGAGTTCCCGCTGCTCCGCGGAGGCCGCGTGCACGGTGCCGTTGGTGCCAACGGTCACCACGGCGCCCTTGCCGAGCGTGGTGACGGGGTCGATCGCGGCGGCGTTGAAGGATTCGATCGAGGCGATGTCTGAGACCCAGAGTGCGCCGTCCGTGGGCTCGAGCACCGCAACGGTGTCGGCGCCGAGTGCGACGGAGGCGCCGGCCGGGATGTTCGCGCTGCCCAGCATCTTGACCTGTGCCGGGTCGATGGCCGTGACCGTCGCGTTGCCGTCGTCGACGACGAGGACGGTGCGGCCGGCCTGCAGGATGTCGTAATCGTCACCCTTGGTGCGCAGGCCGCCATCGAGCACAGCGGATTCGTGATTGAAGTGGCCGACGAGCAGGCTCGAGCTCTTCGTGAGCCACACCCCGCCGTCGTTGAGGTCGGCTTCAACCGTGGGGTAGCCGTCGTAGACGATGGCCATCGTCGCGATCGCGACGGTGCTCACGGTCAGAATCGACGCGCCGATCAGCGCGTTGCGCTTTCGGCGCACCAGAGCAACAAAGCTCATACGCTCCGAACACCCCCCGGCCGAGTCACGTACGTCAGCTTCGAGCGTAACAGGGTGCGAGCATCGCTCCCGACCGCGATTGCCGTCCCGCGGCCGGGTGACGGCGACGATCGCGCGCGCGTCAGCGCAGGATCTCGACGAGCGCCACCCACGCAAACAGCAGGCCCGCGACGATCGCGACGAGACTCGCCGCGGCCAGCAGGGCAAATCCCGCCGGTGCGCCCGCGATCAGCAGCGCTCCCCCGATGGTGAACAGCGCCGGCGCGATGGCGGGCACGCCATATCGCGCGGCGGCGGGGCGGTTGGGCTGCGGATCGGCGCGTACCTCGGCGGGGACCCGCGACCAGATGAGCCAGAGCACTGCCGCCACAACCAACACCTCGATGCCGAACGCCCATCGCGGCTGCCCGGGCACGAGCACCAGGCACGATACGACGAGCGCCGCGGCGACGGCGCTGATCGCTGCCGCGGCGCGGGGCGGCAGCGAGGGTGATGCGAGCACCCGGCGGATGTTCACCGACATCGCGACGATCAGCAATCCGCTGAGCGCTGCAGTCGCGCCCGCCATCGCGACGAAGAAGTCCTTCCAGGCCACGACCGCGGCATCCATGCGTGCACGCTATCGCGGCGTCCGCACCACCGGTAGCCCCGCTCGCTGCACGAACATGCCGCGCGGCCGTCGCGGCGCCCGTTCAGCAGGTGGGGGCGCTTGCCCGCTCGGCGCAGGTGGCCTCCACGAGCGCGGTGCGAACCGCCACGACACGCACCTGCAGGGTGCTCGCGGGGCCCTGTACGGTGCCGGGCACCTCGCGCCTGAAGGTGCCGTCGAACAGCACGGATGCGCGGTAGCTCGGCGTCACGGTGACGCGGGCCGTGCTCCGCTCACGAAACACGTGACTCGTCGCCGTGGGCGTGAACTCGGCCTGCCCGAGCGCCGCCCAGGTGCGCCCGCCGCTCGTGGTGCTCGTGCGCTCGCCGTCGCCGAAGTCAAACGTGTAGCCGACCGGCACGAAGCGCACGGTCACCGGAAAGCCCAGCACCTCACCCGCCAATTCCTGCGTGGATGCCGCGGCCACGAAGTTGCTCGGCATGCCGAGCACCGCCACCCCGGCCGGCTCGTTCTGCGCGCTCGCTCCCCCCGGGCGGAAGGATGCGAGATCGGCCACCGAGACCTCGGGGTAGACCTCGCTCGCCTCCCCGACCGCGTAGCTCTCGCGGCACAAGGGGCTTGCGCAGGGATTGGGCGTGAGGGTTGGGGTCGGCGCCGGGCGTCCGGCGTCGGCACCCGGCGCCCTGCCCGCGCCGGACCCGGTGGTGCCCGGCGTGGTCGTGGTGCCGGTGACATCGACCTGGGTGCCGGTGTTGCTGAGCTCGCACCTGCCCGACCACCCCTCACCCCCTTCGCAGCCAACGCTCATTATCGAAGCGGCACCCATGAATGGCATCCCGATCACTACGATCAGGAGTCCCCTCATCAGCCGCCGCATGTTGGTTCCCCGTCTCGCGCAACGACGTGACTGACCCGCAGTCCCCGCATGCCCGCCGCATCGCCCTCGAGAAACACGGTTAACGGCTGCACGTTCGATCGCGCAGGATGCACCATGCTCACTCCCGCTCGATCGACAAGAGCTACCTCCGAAACGTCCCTGCAAGCGACGAGCTCCAACTGGTCGCGCGCCCCAGCCACCGAACGCGGCAAGACGAGCGTCAAGGTGCTCTCCCCTGTCTTGGTCACGCCATCCGCATGAAGTTGTGAAAGGTTCTTCCGTTCACGCGCGTTGTAGTCGCCAACTGTGAGGTCGAATACCGCTTCAAACGTGTAAGGGTCCGCTAGATCTACTTGATTCAGTGCGTCCTCATACGCCCGATACGTTGCCTCCGCCGCCGCGAACGCCTCCTCGTCGCTCGCGAAGAGGGGCGCGGGCTCCGGTGGCGGCGGCGACGCGGGGCCGGCGCATCCACCCATCGCCGCCGCGGCGAGCGCGAGGGAGACCGCCACCGTGATCCGTCGTATCGCACGCATGCGAACACCGTAGTCGCGAGGCCGCGGCGGGGTCGGAAACTGTCCACAGCCCGGCACCCACCCGAGCTCGTCGCGCGGGATGTGTGCCGCCGCGTAGGGTACGAACCACCGCGTCCACTCCCGAGGAGCCCCGCCATGCACGCAGCACAACCGGCGCAGAAGCAGCCCAAGCAACCCGCGATGTCGCCCTCGGATTTGCCGGTCGACGCCGTGCTCGATCGGGCCACCGGGCCCCGGCGCGCGGAGGCCGACGAGCTCGTCGCGCTGCTTGGCGAGCTCACCGGCGAGGCGCCCGTGGTGTGGGCGGGCAAGATCCTCGGCTTCGGCGAATACGAATATTGCTACGCGAGCGGCCACAGCGGTCGCGCTCCGCTGCTCGCGTTCGCCCCCGGACCCACCAAGCACACCCTGTACCTCGTGCCGGCGTTCGCCGAGCGCTGGCCCGAGCTCGTCGCCCAGCTCGGCCCGCACAAGGCGAGCAAGGGATGCCTCTACCTCACGCGTCTCGAGGGCGTCGACCGTGGCGCGCTCCGCGCCTTGCTGCAACGCTCGCTCGACGCGAACTGACGGCGCCGGCGCGGAGCCGTCGCAGCAATCACGTCCGGTCGTTCAGACGCAGTCGATCACACCGGTCGATCACACGCCGTCGATCACGCCGGTCGATCAATCCCAGTCGAGGTAGTCCTCGATGGCGAGCGACGTCGCCCCGATGTGGGTCGCGGGGAACATGTGGGTGCCGCCCTCGATCGCCACGACGCTGACTCGGTCGGGCGCCGCCGCCTTCAGCGCCTCACCGTTGGCGGCGGGGGTCACCGTGTCTTCGGTGCCCTGCAGCACGAGCACCGGCACGCCGTCGGCCACCGGCAAAAGGGGCGCCGCGTTGCGCGCGGCGATCTGCATCGGCTCGACCGCCGGGTCGAGGAAGCGCTGCGGGATGCCGGTGAAATCCGCCGAGCCCACGCTCGGTTCCGCCTCCACCGCAAGCAGCAGCACGCCGTTGACGCGGTCGCCATACGCGAGCGACAAGGTGCGAGCGACGGTGCCGCCGAAGGCGTGCCCACCCACCCACGCATCCGTGATGCCGAGGTGGTTCATCACGTCGACGACGTCGCTGGCCAGATCGTTCATCGACACTGCGGGTGCGCCGGATGCGGCATCCACGGGGCGTCGCGAACCGATGCGCACCACGCGGAAGTCCTCCTGCGCCACGGAGTGCCCGAGCACAGCGAGGGTGGCGATGTCGAGCCCCTGCCCGGCGATGAGCACGAGCGCTGGGCCCTCGCCCTCGACGGCGTACGGAATGGCGCGACCCTCGGGTTCGAAGATCTGGGTGTCGTTCATGGGGTGTCCTCTCGGCGGGCTCCGCCCATTTTAGACGCCGGCGCCGCATGGCTCGGACTGTGGCCCGGCCCGCGATGGGTCGAGCAGAGCGGCACGACCGGGCCGTGCACCGCATCGGCAGGGGCCTCGCGCACCGCGCGAGCGGGTCGTATCGTGAGGTTGCGCGCACTGCGCGGGATGTCGCATCCATCGCCCGCCCGCCAGTCGCGCGATGCACATCACACACCCGCCCGAGCGAAGGAGCACGCATGACCGAGAAGCGCAGCACCGGATTGTCGAATGCGGAGCGCGAGGCGGTCAAGCAACGCGCGGCCGAGTTGCGCGCGCAGGAGAAGGCGGGCAAATCTCGCGCCGCCGGCGAGCAAGCGGTGCGCGAGGCGATCGAGGCGATGCCCGGCGACGATCGGGCGCTCGCGGAGGGCATCGACCGGATCGTGCGCGAGGTCGCGCCACAGCTGATGCCGAAGACGTGGTACGGCTTTCCCGCCTACACGAACGGCGACGGAAAGGTCGTCGTGTTCTTCAAGGCGGCCTCGAAATTCGACGGCCGCTACGCGACGCTCGGCTTCGAGGAGGCGGCGCAGCTCGACGACGGGCAGATGTGGACGACGTCGTTCGCGCTGCTCTCGCTCACGCCCGAGACCGAGCGCACGATCGCCGAGCACATCCGGCGCGCGGCAGGGCAGGGCGCGACCGCGTAGCACCGCGCTACGGGATGCGGGCCGCGCCGTCGAGATTGGCGCGAATATCGGCGACGGTCTGGGCGACGCTGAGCGCCGAAGTATCGAGCCAGTAGCCCAGGCGCGGCGTCGCGTATCGCAGCGCGCGATCGAGCGCCGCGATCCCCTCATCGCCCGGCTTGTAGGCGATCTTGCCGCGCCGCGCTGCCCGCTCGGCATCGCGCGCAGCCACCGCGGCGGCCGACGGCGCCAGCACCACGACCGACAGCGGCCGGCTCGTGATGCGCTCGACCATCTCGCGCAGCGCATCGCCGAGGATGATGTCTTGCAGCACGACGGTGAACCCGGCCTGCGCGTAGCGATCGGCGGTCGCGGCGGCAAGCTCGTACCGCAGCCGCAGCTGCTCGAGCGCCCTCGGACCCGGCACCGCCGGCCCCATCTCCACACGCCCGTTGACGATCATCCGGCGAAACAGGTCGCCGCGCACGTGCACGCTTTCGGGCATGCTTTCGGCGAGCGCCTGGGCGACGGTCGATTTGCCGGCGGCTTGGATGCCGGTGAGCAGGATGACGGACACGTCACCATCCTCGCCGATCGGCGGTCGTGGGCCCAGTGGGAGCGCGCGGCCCGGTGGGAGCGCGAGGCCCGGCGTCGATCGCTCAGCGCGCTTCGCGCACCAGCCCCTTGACGACCTCGATCGCCGCGGGTCCGTCGAGCGCGGGCATGTCACCCCAACGACCTCCACCGATCATCGCCTCGACCCCCGGTACCCAGACCGTCGTCGAGAGCGCGCCGGCAACGCTCGTCGTTACACCCACCGAGGAGGCCACGCCACCGCGCGCGGCCAGCCAGGCATCGTCGATGACCTCGCCGCCCATGCGGACGACCCCGCTCGGGTCCGGCTGCGGTTCATCCGCTTCGAGCGGCGTGAGCGTCACCGACACGGAGCGAGCGTTCGCGAAGTCGGTCTCGCCCTCGGCCATGTCCCATCGGCAATAGACGCCCCACTCGTCCACCATGTCGTCGTAGAGCGCGAGGCCCTCGACATACGACGCGACCATGGGTTCCACCTGGCCGCAGCTCGTGATGTGGTCGATCGAGAAGCGCGCATCCCCGGCGACCGCGTCGTCTGCCGCGTCGCCCGACTGAGGGGCGGTCGATGCCGTTCCAGGAGCCCCGTCCGAACCGTCACCGGGAGCCGGCGTACCGCCTGCGCAACCGGTCACGAGGGTGAGAAGGCCGGCAATGATCACAATCGTTTTGAGCTTTGACACCCGCCCAATTTTATTTGCGAGCGCGTCACATCTCGAATCGTGTGACATCGCCTGGCCGCCCTCGCCGAGCCGGACCCGTGTGGCTCAGCTCAGCTTCGCCGCGTCCCCCCACGCGAGCACCCGCGTGGCGATCAGGGTGAGCCAACGGGATGCCTCGCCCGCGGGTGCATCAATCTCGGCCCACACCGCCCCGCCGTGCACGCTGCCCTGCGCCCAGGTGCCGTCGGCGCGCCGCGCCGCACGCACCAGCTCGATCGCCTCGGCAAGCCGCGGATCGGGGGCTGCGCCCTCCAGCCGGGAGACCGCACGAAAGTGATCGAGTGCGGCGAGCGCGCTGTACTGCCAGCGGTTCGGGGCGATGTACTCCGTGACCCATGGGCCAACCAGCTCGCCCGTGGAGCGACGGCGCAGCAAGCTGCGTTCGAGCAGGTACTCCTCCCCCGCATGCCTCGCCGCACGCACGCTCGCGTCGCCCGTGAGCCGCTCGTACGCGAGCATTCCGACGACGGCGTTCAGCGTGGAGTGGAAAGAGGACCGCACCGAGCGCCCCTCCTCGGCTTCGCAGTTCCAGCCGCCGTCGGCCAGGCGGTGTGCCGGAAACCACGCCGCCAGCGCCGAGACGTCGGCACCGAGCCACGCGCCGGTGGCGAGCGTGAACGCGTTGATGCACACGTCGACCTCGCCGCCCCAGTACGGCCGGTCCTCGTATTCCCAACGGCTGTTCGCAGCGAGTTTGTGCGCGGTGCCGGCCAGCACCGTGGCATCCAACCCGAACTCCCGCAGATCTTTCAGCGCCCACGTCGTGGCGATCCACGGCTGCGCACCGGCCTGACGCTCGATCACGCCCTCGCCCACGAACTCGGGTGACGGAAAGTATGCGCCGCCGGCCCACTGCCCGTCCGCATCCTGCCTCGCGAGGATCGTGGCGCCGATCCCCTCGGTCGCCACCCGCGCGCGCGTCGCTCGCCAGGTCGCCTCCGGCGCGCCGAGCACATCCCGCTCGACCTGCCATCGGATGACGGGATCAGCGTCGAGGAGCCATTCGAGCGTCTGCGGCGGCAAAGACATCACAGTGGAGAAGATACGCATGCGCGCCGCGTTGCGAAACCCGGGGCGTCGCCGGCGCGCATCCCCGGTGCGGTGCGCCCGGCGCGAGCGTATCGTCAGCGCCATGAACAGCGATGATCCGGTTGCAAGCAACCCTGAGCACTACCGCGTGCTGTTCGAGAACGAGCACGTCCGCGTCCTCGACTACACCGACACCCCCGGCACGCGCACGACACCGCACAGCCACCCGAACAGCGTGATGGTGACGCTCTCCGACTTCGACCGTCGGCTGCACACTCCGGCTGGCAGCCGGGATGTGACGCTGACCGCCGCCCACGCAATGTGGTTGCCCGCGCAGCGTCATGCCGGCGAGAACATCGGCAGCACCCCGACCCACGTGATCTTCATCGAGCTGAAAGGCGCCGGCGCGGGGTCCCCGGCGGAGCGCAGCGTGGGCCCGGTTACGCCCTGAAGCGGAGCGTGCGCCACATCACGGTGCCCACGCGCTGCAGCATCCCCACGAAGACGATCGCCCACGCGACGACCGCGACGACGAGCGCGATCTGGCCGATCTGTTCGACGATCGGCAGCGCATCGATGCGCCCCATGGCGATGGATGCCACGGCGAACATCCCGAGCGGGAACACCATCGACCACAGCGCGGCCTCGTAGCGCAGCGGCACGCGGTGAATGATGTGCCGCCAGATTCCGGCTCCGACGAGCAGCGGCACCAGCCATGCGCAGAACGTCCAGAAGATGGCGACGGTCGCGGCCATCAGCGGCCGAACCGCGTCGACCATCGGTGTCGGCTCCATGCCGACGATCCCCGCCCCGGCCACCACGGCGATGGCGAGTGCGCCCATCGACACCCAGTACGACGGGTCGAACTCGGCAGGGGTGATGCCGAACTGCACGACGCGCAGCAGTACGAGCACGCCGATCACGGCGTAGAGGATCACACCGACCGCCCACGCGAGCACCGCGAGCACGCCTACCCAGCGCGCCGGCTCGAACCCAAGCAGGGGTGCCCACTGCGTCATCACGATCGCGAGCGACTGACTGGCCACCGCCCACACGAACCACGTGCCATTGGTGCGCGCCAGAATCGGATGACCGTCGCGCGTCATCAGCACCTGCCAGGGCAACACGTACCCGAACACGAACCACAGCGCGGTGCCGGCGCAGAACAACACCGTCGCCGGTACCGGCAGACCCTCCTGCGCGAGCCGCACACCGAGCACGTCGGTGCCCGCGACAACCGTGAAGTACGCGAACGCGACCGCCGGGTCGCGCAGATCGGCGATCGCCTCGTGCCGGAATCGGGTGAACCGCGCGATGAAGAGCGCGAACAGCAGCACGTAGGCGACGATCGAGATCCACATCAGGGTGCGCGAAGCGAACGCAAAACCGGCATCCCGCAGCCCGATCGAGACGATGCCGGTGGCCATGACCACCGCGAAGTATCCGGGCGACAGGCGCGCGATGGCCTGGCGCATCGGCGTCTCCGCGGCCGGAACACCGATTCGAGCGCTCACAAGTGCATGCTACGCGCGGTCGGGGGCGACGGTGCGGAGCATCGAGGGTTCTTTCGATGCGAGCGTCGCTCGGCCGTCGACGGCCACCCGATCGGGCGCGGCGATGCGGAGGCGAATCGCGTCGGCCGTCTGCTCTGCCTCGCGCATGAGCTCCACAATCGCTGCGTGGTTACGCCAGTGCCGCTCCCACAGCTCGCTTCCCACGAGCGAGGCGAAATCGATCCGAGTCGCCGTTCCCCACCGTTCGAAGTCGGCAAGACGCGCCGCGCGCGCTTCGAGCCCGGCGACGCCGCGCGTGCGCGGCGAGAGCCGTGCGGAGCTGTAGAGCCACTCGCGCCACTCCCGATTGCCCTTGCTCTGGTTGCATTTGCCGCACGCGGGCACCAGATTGTGGATCTCGGAGATGTACCCGGTGGGCTCCTTGTTCACCACCAGGGGACGAAAGTAATCCCACTCCGTCGGTCAAGTCCCTGGTAGTGGTGTAGCGGTCGGTCCTTCGATGTGAGGGGTTAGGCGCTGAGTTCGAGGACGGGCTCGGTCACCTCCTCGGTGCTGGTGTCGGTGACGAGGGTGAGGCGGCTCTTGGCGAGGATGTCGAGGCCGAGGTAGCG
>JAGQTK010000079.1 GCA_020439065.1 Microthrixaceae bacterium | reverse complement strand
ACTGGGGCGACAAGGCGAAGGTCGCGGAGGTCGTGCTGGACTTCATCCCCGACACGCAGGCGGCACTCTCCGGCGCGCTCGCGGGCGAACTCGACGTCGTCACCGGCTTCGACGCGACTTTGAAGGACCAGATCGAGGCGAACGGAGCGTTCTCGCTCGTGCTGGGCCAGTCGACCGACAAGGGCACGCTCGCGATGAACTCGACGAAGGGCCCCCTCGCGGACAAGCGCGTACGGCAGGCCATCCGCCAGGCGATCGACAAGAACTCGATCGTCGAAGCGCTCGGCGCCGGCCAGACCCTCTACGGCCCGATCCCCGAGCTCGACCCCGGCTACGAGGACCTCGAGTCGACGGCTCCCTTCGACCCGGATGCCGCGAAGAAGCTTCTCGCCGAGGCCGGCGCCGAGGACATCACCCTGACCCTCACGATCCCGTCGTTCTACGGCACGACGGTTTCGCAGATCCTCGTCTCGAACCTCCACGACGTCGGCATCACGCTGAAGGTCAACGCCGTCGAATTCTCCGCGTGGCTCAACGACGTGTACATCAACAAGAACTACGACCTGAGCTTCGTACTGCACACCGAGGCCCACGACTTCGAGAACTGGGCGAACCCGGACTACTACTTCACCTACGACAACCCCGAGGTGCAGGCCCTCTACGCGAAGTCCGTCGCCGCCACCGACCCCGACCAGGCCGCCGACTTCCTGAAGCAGGCCGCGAAGATCGTCGCCTCGGACCAGGCCGCGGACTGGCTCTACAACGGGGCATCCGTCGTCGCCGTCGCGCCGACCGTCACCGGGTTCCCGACGGTCAACACGAACGAGCGGATGAACCTCGCCGACCTCGCCAAGAGCCGGTAACGAGATCCCGGAGTGCTCCGCTACGCACTGACGAGGCTGGCCCTGCTGCTGCTGGGCCTCGTCGTCGCCAGTGCGCTGATCTTCCTGACGCTGCGGGTTCTTCCCGGCGATGTGGCTCAGCTCATCGCCGGGATGAACTCCACGCCCGAGCAGATCGCCGGCATCCGCGAGCGCCTCGGTCTCGACGCACCCCTGATCTCGCAATACCTCACCTGGATCGGCGGGGTCCTCCGCGGCGACCTCGGTGCGTCGCTGCTGACGGGGGCACCGGTCGCCTCGGAGCTCGTTGAGAAGGCGCAGGTCACGATTCCGCTGGGGCTCTTGTCGATGACGATCGCGATGCTCGTCGCGCTGCCGTTCGGGGTGATCTCGGCGATGCGCCGCGGGCACGCTGACGGCACCGCGATCAACGTCGCTGCGCAGACCCTCGCCGCCGTGCCCGTGGTCTGGGCGGGCATGATGCTCGTCGTCGTGTTCGCCGTGTGGCTCGGCTGGCTGCCGACGACCGGGTTCCCCCGCGCCGGCTGGGCCGACCCCTGGGCCGCGATTCGCGCCCTCATCCTCCCCGCCCTGACGATCGGCATCGTCGAGGGCGCGATGCTGCTGCGCTTCGTGCGCAGCGCCTCCCTCCAAGCGATCGGCCAGGACTACGTCCGCACGGCCGCCGCGAAGGGCCTCACCCGCAACCAGGCATTGATCCGCCACGGGTTGCCCAACGTCGGCCTGTCGATCATCACCGTCCTGGGGCTGCAGATCGCCGGGCTCATCGTCGGCAGCGTCATCATCGAGCAGCTGTTCACACTGCCCGGCATCGGTCGCATGCTGGTCACCGACGTCGGCAACCGCGACCTCGTCAAGGTGCAGGGCGAGCTGCTCGTGCTCACCGGGTTCATCCTCGTCATCGGCTTCCTGGTTGACCTGGTGCACCGCGTGATCGATCCACGACAGCGAGAGGCAGCATGACCTATACGTCAACCCTCCCTGCCGCCGCCCGCAGCCGCGGGCGATGGATGCGCCAGCTCTGGCGCCTGCCCACCGGCCGGTTCGGCATCATCGTCGTCGCCTGCGTGGCGCTCGTCGCCGTCATCTCGATCTTCTGGACCCCGTACGACCCCAAGACCGTCGACCTCACCGCCCGCTGGGTGCTCCCCTCGCTGCAGCACCCGCTCGGCACCGATGGGACGGGCCGCGACATCCTGACCCTGATCATGGGCGGCGCGCGAACGACCGTGTTCGTCGCGATCGGTTCGGGGATCATCGCCAGCGTCGTCGGCATCGTGCTCGCCTCGCTCGGCGCGCTCACCCCGCGCTGGACCCGCGAGAGCATGGCGGTGCTCATCGACATCCTCATCGCCTTCCCCGTGCTGCTGATCGCCATGATGATCTCGTCCGTGTGGGGCGGCTCGCTGTGGGTCGTGATCTGGTCGGTCGGCATCGGCTTCGGCGTGAGCATCGCCCGCGTGACGCGGCCGGAACTGCGCCGCGTGCTGCACAGCGACTTCATCCTCGCCGCCCGCGCATCCGGGCTTTCCGACATGCAGATCCTGTGGCGGCACCTGCTGCCCAACGTCGCGCCCGTGTTCATCGTGCAGCTGTCGTGGTCGATGGCGGTGGCGGTGCTTGCCGAGGCGGGCCTCTCGTACCTCGGATACGGGGCATCCCCCACCGAGCCCTCGTGGGGCGTGCTGCTGGCGAACCTGCAGGCATACATCGCCATCCACCCGCTGGCGGTCGTCTGGCCCGGGCTCGCGATCACCATCACGGTGCTCGGTCTCAACCTGCTCGGTGACGCGCTGCGCGAGGCCACCGACCCCACGCTCTCGCGCGGCCGCGACCCGTTGCATCCGCCGCGCGCGTCGATCCGCCACGTCCCGGAGGTGATCTCATGAGCCTCGTCGTCCGCGACCTCACGATCGACATCGACGGGCGGCGCGTGGTCGACGGCATCAGCTTCGAGGTCGCCGACGGCGCGCGCCTGGGCATCATCGGCGAGTCCGGCTCGGGCAAATCGCTCACCGCACTGGCCGTGCTGGGCCTGCTCCCCGATGACGCCGTCGCCGGGGGCAGCATCACCTGGAACGGACGCGAGCTGCTCGGGCTGCCCGAGAAGGAGTTTGCCGGCGTGCGGGGGAACGAGATCGGCATGGTGTTTCAGGAGCCCCGCACCGCCCTCAACCCGATCCGCCCGATCGGCCGCCAGATCGCGGAATCGGTGCGCATCCACCACCGCGTCTCGAAGGCGGAGGCGATGGCCCGTGCGATCGTCGAAGCCCGGCGCGTGGCGCTGCCCGATCCCGAAGCCATCGTCAAGCGCTACCCGCACCAGCTCTCGGGCGGCCAGCGCCAGCGCGTGATGATCGCCGCCGCGCTGGTATGCGACCCGCAGCTGCTGATCGCCGACAAACCGACGACCGCGCTCGATGTGACCATCCAGGCCGAGGTGCTCGAGCTGCTTCGCGAGCTCGTCACCGACGCCGGCATGTCGCTCGTGTTCATCACCCACGACCTCGCCGTGCTCTCGCAGATCGCCACGCACGGCGTGGTGCTCGCGCACGGCCGCGTCGTCGAATCCGGCTCGGTCGCGCAGCTGCTGCGTGACCCGCGCAGCCCCATCACCCAGGGGCTGCTCCGCGACGCCACCGCCACGCTGTGGCGCCCCACGAAAGGTGCCGAGTCGTGAGCACTCCCCTTGAGCGCAGCTCGGCCGTCACCCCGCTCGTTCGCGCGACCGGGCTGACCCGCCGGTACCCGCTCGCCCGCGACAGCTTCTTCGAGCGGCAGCGCTACGCGACCGCCCTCGAAGACGCCACGATCGAGGTGCAGGCGGGCGAGGCGCTGGGCCTGATCGGCGAGTCTGGCTCGGGCAAGTCGACCCTCGTCCGGCTCCTGCTCGCGCTCGATACGCCCACCGCCGGCAGCATCGAGTTCGATGGCAGAGCTGTGGATGCCGGCGCGCGCGGCCGCTCCCTGCACTGGCTGCGCCGCGCCACCGGCATGGTGTTTCAGGACCCGTACGCCTCGCTCGACCCCCGCATGTCGGTGGGGCGCATCATCGCCGAACCGCTCTGGGCGCTCGGGATCGAGTGCGACCGCCCCGCCCGCGTCGACGAGGTGCTGATGCAGGTGGGGCTCGACCCGGATGCCGCGCAGCGCTTCTCGCACGAATTCTCGGGCGGACAGCGCCAGCGCATCGCCCTCGCCCGCGCCATCGTGCACAAGCCCCGCCTGCTGGTGGGCGACGAGCCGCTGAGCGCGCTCGATGTCACGGTGCGCGCGCAGGTGCTCGAGCTGATCGCCGAGCTGCGTGCATCGCTCGATCTCACCCTCATCCTCGTCTCGCACGACATCGGCGTCGTGCAGAGCCTGTGCGACACCGTCGCCGTGATGACCGAGGGCCGCATCGTCGAGCACGGCAGCACGAACGACGTGCTGCTCTCGCCGCAGCATCCGTACACGCGGCGACTGCTGGCCTCCATCCCCACCATCGACCCGCACGAGGAGCTCCCGGGCGGCTGAGCGTGCCACCGCGCGGGCGCACGGCGTTCCGGCCGCGCGCGGCGTGCGCAGCCGGCATCCCGAAAAATTCTCGCGTCATGAGCGGTTTGCCCCGCGTGCTCTGCGGCAGACTTGGGCACATGACCCACACCCCACGCTTCTCCTCTGTCGAAGACGTGCGCGAGCGCCTCGCCGCCCACGGTTACCTCGCCTCCGACGCCATCGCAACGACGGTCTACCTGGCCGACCAGCTCGGCAAGCCGCTGCTGATCGAGGGTCCCGCGGGTGTCGGCAAGACGGCGCTGAGCCAGGCCGTGGCCTCGGCGACGTCGAGTGCGCTCGTGCGCCTGCAGTGCTACGAGGGTGTGGATGAGGCCCGCGCGCTGTACGAGTGGAACCACGCGAAGCAGCTGCTGCGCATCACCGCGGCCGGCGCGCACCACGACGCCCGCGGCGAAGACGAGGCCGATTGGCAGCAGGTCAAAGACGACATCTTCACCGACGAGTTCCTCCTCTCGCGCCCGCTGCTGACCGCGATCCGAAACGAGCACCCCACGGTGCTGCTGATCGACGAGCTCGACAAGGCCGACGTCGAGATCGAGGGCCTGCTGTTGGAGGTCCTCTCCGACTTCCAGGTGACCGTCCCCGAGCTCGGCACCATCACCGCGTCACAGACCCCCTTCGTCGTCCTCACCTCGAACGCGACCCGCGAACTCTCGGAGGCCCTGCGCCGTCGCTGCCTGTACCTGCACATCGACTACCCCGAGGCCGAGCTCGAGCGCGAGATCGTCACGCTCGCCGTCCCGAACCTCGAGGCAAGCCTCGCCGCGTCGGTGGTGCGCCTGATCGCTGCGCTGCGTCAGATGCGGCTGCGCAAGGCCCCCTCGGTCGCCGAGACGATCGACTGGGCTCGCACGCTCCTCGCGCTCGGCGCCGAGGGCGAACTCGAACCCGAGCTCGTGCACGCCACCCTCGGCGTGATTCTGAAGCACCGCGACGACATCACGATCGCCGAGACCCGCCTGGAACTGGACCGTGCACTCAGCTGATCCCGTCGGCACGCGCCTGGTCGAGCTGGGCCGCGCCATGCGCAACCACGGCCTGACCGTGGGCACCTCTGAGGTCGCCGATGCGGCCGCCGCCACGAGCGCGCTCGGGCTCGCCGACCGCGAGCGGCTGCGCAGCGGCCTCGCTGCCACGATGATGCGGCGCTCAGCGGATCGCATGGTGTTCGACCAGCTGTTCGACATCTACTTTCCGGCCGCCGTGGGCGGACGCACGGGCGAGGCCGAGGAGCTGCCCCCGACCGACACCGCCGGTGCCAGGCAACGCGCAGCCGTGATTCGCGAGGCCCTGGTCGATGCCCTGGCCCGCGGCGACGACCGTGAGCTCGAGCTGCTCGCCGCCCGCGCGGTGCTCGAGCTCGGCCGCCTGCCGGGTGCCGCGGCGGACGATGGATTCTTCGCCAAGCAGACCATCGAGCGGCTCGCGCCGCAGACCGCCGTCTCGGCCGCGCAGCAGCGCTCGCGAGAGCTGCGCCACACGCAATCGGCCGGCGATTCCGAGGGCGGCTCCTCCGAGTCGGGCCCGCGGCGCGAGCGGCTGAGCGACCGCTACGATCGCGAAGAGATCCGCGGCCGGGTGTCGGCGTTTCGGCGTCGCATCGAGGCCGAGGTCGCGCGCCGCAACGCCGAGATGCGCGGCCGCGATCGCATCTCGCAGTACAGCGTCGAGGGTCCGCTGGAGCGCACCGAGTTTCTGCTCACCGCGGGGACGGATGCCGCCGAGCTCCAGGCGGTGATCGCACCGCTCTCGCGCAAGCTCGCCTCGAAGCTGGCCGCGCGTCAACGCCGCAAGAGCCGGGGCGCCATCGACATCCGCCGCACGCTGCGCGCCGCGATGTCGACCGGCGGGGTCCCCATGCGGCCCGCACACAAGCGGCGCACCCGCGCTCGGGCCGAGATCGTGCTGTTCTGCGATATGTCGGGCTCCGTGGCCGGGTTCTCCCGGTTCACCATGCTCCTGCTGCAATCGCTCGCGGGGGTCTTCCGCAGGGTCCGCTTCATCGGCTTCATCAATGTGTGCGACGACATCACCGACATCGTGCGCGATTCTCAGCTCGGCGAAGAGATCGCCGATCGGGTCACGCAAGAGGCCAACCTCGCCAAGCACCACACCGCGAGCGACTACGGCACGGCGCTGGCCGACGCGGCCGACCGCTACCTCGATCTGATCGGCCCGCGCTCGACCGTCCTCATCCTCGGCGACGCGCGCACCAACAGCACCAACCCGCAGTTCGACGCGCTGCGTGCGATCGTCCGGCAGGCCGGGCACGCCGCCTGGCTGAACCCGGAACAAGAAAACCAGTGGCGAATGGGCGACTCGGTCGCCACCGAGTATGCCGAGATCATCGACATGCACGAGGTGCGCAACATCGACCAGCTGCGGGAGTTCATCTCGCGCCTGCCCGTACGCTGACGCGATGTGCGGGCGGGCGGGACCGCGAATCGCCGGCCCGCCCCGCCCCGGAGCGCACCGCGGCGCATCGCGGCACCCCCGCGGCATCCCGCGGCACCCCCGCCAGAATCACCCCGTCACACTTGGTTCGGCGCCCCTTCGCGTGGCTAGCATGCAGACACCTATTCTCCACCGAGAGGAACATTCTTCATGGCCACTTACGACGTTGCCGACCGCTCCGCGGTCATCACTGGTGCGGGTTCGGGCATCGGGCGCGAGGTTGCGCTGCTTCTCGCCCGCAACGGTGCCCACATTGTTGCGCAAGACATCAACGAGGATGCCGCAGCCGCCGTCGTGTCAGAGATCGAGGCCGCGGGTGGCCGCGGCGTCGCCGTGGTCGGTGACGCGGGTGACGAGGCAGTCATCGCCGCGTACATCGAGGCGGCACAGCGCCTCGCGCCCCTGGGCATCGCGATCAACAACGCGGGCATCGGCGGGGGGCTCGCCCCGACCGGTCAGTACACCGACGCCGATTGGGATCGCACGATCGAGCTCAACATCACCACCGTCTTTCGCGGGCTGCGCGCGCAGGTGAACGCGATGGCCGCTTCCGGCGGCGCCATCGTCAACATGGCCTCCATGCTCGGGGTCATCGGCTCGGTCGGCTCTCCCGCCTACTCCGCCACCAAGCACGCGGTCGTGGGCCTGACCAAGACCGCCGCTCTCGAGTACGCAGCGGCCGGCATTCGGGTGAACGCCGTGGCCCCCGGGTACGTCGACACCGCGCTCATCGGCGGCATGAACGAAGAGACCCGCGCGTTCCTGGCGTCGCAGCACCCGCTCGGGCGGCTCGCACGTGCCGAGGAGATCGCGCAGATCGTCGCGTTCCTCGCCAGCGACGCCGCGTCGTTCGTCACGGGCAGCGTGCACCTGATCGATGGGGGCTTCACCGCCCGTTAGCCCTGGTGCGGGTGTCTCGGCCGCTCGGCGCCTCGCGCGCCGGGCGGCCGTGTTCGTCCCGCGACGCGATTCCTGCGGGCCCCCGCTTCAGAACAGGCGCGGCTCGTCGGCCGCGGCATCCACGGTCCAATCGACCGGGCCCGCTCCCTGCCGCTCGAGCAGCGCGTTGGCTCGCGAGAACGGGCGCGAACCGAAGAAGCCGCGCCGGGCCGAGAGCGGCGATGGATGCGCCGACTCGATCACCGGCGTCTCGCCGAGCAGCGGCGCTAGCGACGCCGCATCGCGCCCCCAGAGGATGCTCACGAGCGCAGTGCCGCGCGCGGAGAGGGTGCGGATCGCATGCTCGGTGATCGCCTCCCAGCCCCAGCCGCGGTGCGAACCGGCAGCGCCCGGCGCCACGGTCAGCACGCGGTTGAGCAGCATCACGCCCTGTGCAGACCAGGCGCCAAGATCGCCGTGCGCCGCGGGGGCGATGCCGAGGTCGTCGTGCAGCTCCCGATAGATGTTCTGCAGGCTGCGTGGCAGCGGCCGCACCGCGCGGGCCGTGGCAAACGACAAGCCGATCGGATGCCCCGGGGTCGGGTACGGATCCTGCCCGACGATGAGCACCTTCACGCTCGCGAGCGGCGCCCGAAACGCGCGCAGCACGTTCGCCGGCGCCGGCAGGTACGCGCGGCCCTGCGCGAGCTCGCTCCCCAGCCGCGCCCGCAGCGCCTCGAACTCGGGGGTGAGCGGGGCGAGCGCGGCCGCCCAGCCCGGGTCGATCAGGCCCCGGGCGGCAAGTTGTTCGAGCGAGCGCACCCGCCAAGACTAGTCGGGTGCGAGGCGGGGCCAGTGGTCCGAGGCGCGAAACAGACACCCGGGCCCCGGC
>JAGQTK010000078.1 GCA_020439065.1 Microthrixaceae bacterium | reverse complement strand
CGGCGCCCAGGCACGGGTCAGCGCAGCGAACGGAATGAGGCGCGCACCTCGTCGGTGAACAGCTCAGGCTGCTCGAATGCCGCGAAGTGACCGCCCTTGTCGAGCTCGTTCCAGTGCACGAGGTTCGCGAAGCGCTTCTCGGCCCAGCGACGCGACGAGCGCAGGAACTCGCGCGGGAAGATGCTGCAGCCGACCGGGATCGAGACCGGGGCGGCGTTGAACGACCCGAAGCTCTCCCAGTACAGGCGCGCCGAAGAGGCTGCCGTGCCCGTGAGCCAGTAGAGCGTGATGTTGTCGAGCATCTCGTCGATGCTCAGCGCGTTCTCGGGCTCGCCGTCGCAGTCGGTCCACTCGCGGAACTTCTCGTAGATCCATGCCGCCTGGCCGACCGGCGAATCGGTCAGGCCATAGCCGAGCGTCTGCGGCCGCGTCTTCTGCTGGAGCGCGTAGGCGTTGCCCTCCGTCGAGTACCGCTGCATGTCGGCGAGCGCCGCGAGCTCCGCGGGTGTCGCGTCGGCGAGATCCGCCGCGTCGGGGCGGGCGATCACGAAGTTTAGGTGGATGCCGATCACGGCGGGGTTGCCGCTTGCTCCGAGCGCGTTGGTGACGTCCGATCCCCAGTCGCCACCCTGCGCGACGAAGCGCTCGTATCCGAGGCGCTGCATCAGCTCGATCCAGGCCCGCGCGATGCGATCGGTGTTCCACCCCGTCTCCGTGGGCTTGCCCGAGAGTCCGTACCCGGGAAGCGAGGGGATGACGACATGGAAGGCGTCGGCCGGGTCGCCCCCGTGCGCGCGCGGGTCGGCGAGCGCCTCGGCAACCTTCAGGAACTCGATCACCGAACCCGGCCAGCCGTGGGTCAGCAGCAGCGGCATGGCGTCGGGTTCGGGTGAGCGCACGTGCAGGAAGTGGATGTCGAGCCCGTCGATCGTGGTCATCGAGGGCGAGAGCGCGTTGAGCCGGGCCTCGCAGGCACGCCAGTCGTACCCGTTGCGCCAGCGCTCGACGAGCGCCTGCACGCTCGCCAACGGCGCGCCCTGTCCCCAGCCGTCGACGGTGGCGGGCTCCGGCCACCGGGTCAGGGCGAGGCGCGCCTGGAGATCGGCCAGCGCCTCGTCGGGGAATGCGAACGGGTGGGGGGACACTGCAGGACTCATGGCGCTCCTCGTCGTTGTCGAGCGAGCGTAACAGCGGGGCGCGGGGCCCCCGGCAAGCATGCACGAATATGACGCGCCGGGGGTGCAGCGCGCGGCTCGCGATGTCGCCCCCGTAGGGCCAGGACGACACTGTGGCGGGCCCGGAACACGGACCCGCCACAGTGGGCGCCCTGCAATGGGCGTCAGTCGCCCCTATGAGACCAGCTCAGTGGCGGCCGGCGGCGCAACCACCGCGAGGGCGATCGCGCCGTAGTCCCAGCCCTTGCGGCGATACACCACGCTCGGCTTGTCGCTGGCGGCGTCGATGAACAGGAAGAAGTCGTGACCGACCAGCTCCATCCGATCAACGGCCTCGTCGGCCGTCATCCACTCGGCGGCGAACTCTTTCTGGCGGATCACCACCGGCGTGTAGTCGGCCTCATCGGCCTCGCCCGCCGCAACCGTCGAGATCGTGCCCGTGGCCACCTGGCGGAGCACCTCGACTGAGGCCGGCTCGACGTCGATGCCGGCGATCGCGCCGCTGCCCTTCTCGTAGTGCGCACCCTTGCCGCGGTCACGGGCGTCTTCGCGCTTGCCCTTGGCGCGGCGCAGCCGCTCGCTCAGCTTGTCGATGGCGATGTCGAGCGCCGTGAACTTGTCGATCTCGACCGCCTCCGCCCGCACGACGGGGCCTTTGCCCACCAGCGTCAGCTCGACGGTCTCGTCGCTCTTGCGACCCTGGCGATCCAGGCGCCGGGTCACCTTGATATCGAGGCGCTGGGCCCGTGGGGCCAGGTGCGCGATGCGCTCGGCCTTCTCGTCGACCACGTCCCGAAAACGATCCGAGACCGTGATCCCGATACCAATGATGTTGGTTTCCACGTTGTCCTCCTCGCTCCGGTCAGCCGGTGCTAGGGGCTGACCACTGTCGCCTTTGGTGCCACCGTAGCCCCGCGACGACGTGATGTCACGCGTGAACCTGGGATCGGTCGAAATCCAGTGGGGTGCTCGCGACGGTGACGGCGCCGAGCACCCGCCCGCCCGCCGCGGCGACGGCTCGGGATGCCTCCCCCAGCGTCGCCCCGGAGGTCACGACGTCGTCGACCAGGAGCACGCTCGCCCCGCTCAGCTGCGCGCAGCGCATGCTCTCGGCGACGTTGCGCCCCCGCTGCGCGCGGCTCAGCGTCCGCTGGTCCGCGACGCGCCGGGCGTGTCGGAGCACGCGCGCGTCCGGCGCGTGGGCGTGCCGCATGACGAGCTCAACGACGCGCACCCCGCGGCGGCGCCACGAGGCCGCGGACGTCGGGATCGGCACCAGCAGCGGCCCGGGCGCACCCCGCGCCACCGCGGCATCCCACGCGGCGTCGAGGGCCGCGCCGAGTGCCGGCGCCAGCGCCCTCGCGAGCGGAGTGCGCACCTCGGACTTCAGCGCGCGGATCGCCCGCGCCGGGACGCCGGAGAACGGCAACCCGCTCCACACCCGCAGCCCTGCATCGAGCGCGCGCAGGCGCACGAGCGGCTGCAGCTCGAGGCGGCAGGTCGCGCACAGCGTTGCGGGCGGCTCGCCGCAGCCGACGCACGGAACGGGAAACGCCAGTGCGCCCACCTCGGCGAACGCGGCGTGCGTCACGCGCCACAGCTCGCCGAGCGGCCCAGCTGCGCGCTGAGCGTGTGCCGCACTGTGCGTGGGGTGGCGCATCCCCCCACCCTGCCGCCGGGAGCGGCGCCGTGGCGGGCGCCTGCGGCCACGCTCTCCACCCGCGCACATCGCGCCCGTGCGCGGGCGGTGTGCAGGAGATGTGGCTACGAGCCACGCACCACCAGCACGCGATGCAACTCGGTGATTTCGTCGTCGCCAAGCCCGCCCGAGCGCAGGTATTCGATCGGCGAGCCGAAGTCACGGTCGACCTCGGCCAGCACCTCGCGCATGACGCGTGCGGGCGACATCGCGGCGAGCTCCTCGAGGTTGCTGGAGTTGTTCGGGTGCAGCGAGCGCAGGTGCTTGATCACACGCTCCGCCACCGCCGGTGGCACGTATTCCTCGGTGCGCGCATAGTCCGCGATCACGGCCTCGCGCTCCACCCCGACGGCCGAGAGCGCCATCGCGACGGTCACGCCCGTGCGGTCCTTGCCGGCGGTGCAGTGCACGAGCACGGGCTGATCCTCGACGATGCCGCGCACCACGCGCACCACGCGCTCGCGGCTCTCGCCGATGATCATGCGGTACATGTCGGTGATGCTGAGGTCATCGTCGTAGAACATCGCCGAGGAGCCGAGGAAGACCGGCACGCTCACACGCTCGACGTCGATGCCATCGATCAGGCTCGGCTGGCGCTCGATCTCGGTGCCGTCGCGCAGGTCGATGATCCGCCGCAGATGCAGCGAAGAAATGGTTGCGCGCCCTTCGTCGCCCAGGTGCGCGAGGCTGCCGGAGCGGTAGAGCACGCCGCGGCGGGTGAGGCCGGCCGCCGCGGGCAGCCCGCCCACATCGCGGAAGTTGTAGGCGCCGGGAACGAGCGAGGGATCCGTGACGGGGCTCATGCTGCCGCCTCCCCCGCACTCGACGCGCGCGGCGGCACCGGGTACCGCCCGGCGATGGCGACGCGGTTGAAGGCGTTGATCGAGACCGAGATCCAGCTGATCGCCGTGTACTCCTCCTCGCTCAGGATGCCCCCGACGTGGTCGTAGACCTCGTCGGGGATCCCACCCTCGTGGATGAACGTGAACGCCTCGCCGAGCTCGAGGGCCGCGCGCTCGCGCTCGGTGAACACCCCCGACTCGCGCCAGGTCGCCAGCTGCGCGATCTCGTCGGCGGTGGCCCCGGCCTTCATGGCGCCATCGACGTGCACGCGCACGCAGAACGCGCAGCCGTTGAGCTGCGAGATGTGCAGCTGCAGCAGCTCGCTCAGGCGCGCCTCCACGCCGTTCGCAGTCGCGATCTTGCCGACCGCAGCCGAGAACGCGGCGAGCGCCTTGTAGGCCGTGGGCTCAGATTTCGACAGGTGCACCCGGGTCTCTTCGCTCATGGCTTCATGGTACGACGGATGCCGCGGCCCGGGCTCGCCGCCGACCGATACCGCAACATGCCACCCGATGCCTCGACACACGCGCCAGAGCCTCGGAAGGACACAGAATCATAAAGGAACTGTCACACTCGCGCCGTGCGGGTGCCAAGCGGTGAGAATGGGGGCATCCATCGTCTCGTCACCCCAAGGATGCAGCGTGCACGATTTCACACCTCGTACCGAGTTCGACTTCATTCCCGCGCAGGCGGCCGACATCGGTGCCGCCGTGCCGCGCGTGACCCGCCTGCACCTCACCCTCGAGAGCGGCCGCACGATCAGCGCGCTGCGCTATGGGGAGGAAGCCCCGGTCGTGACGCTCCTGCACGGCGCGGGCCTGAACGCGCACACCTTCGACACCACGGTGCTCGCCATGGGCATGCCCGCGCTCTCGATCGACCTGCCCGGCCACGGCGACTCCGCCTGGCGCGACGACGTCGACTACAGCCCGCGCACCATGGCCGACGACGTCGCCACCGCGATCGCCGCATGGACCGACACCCCGCAGATGCTCGTCGGCCAGTCCCTCGGCGGGCTCACCGCCGCCGTCATCGCCGCGCGAAACCCGCAGTTGGTGCGCCGACTCGTGCTCATCGACATCACGCCCGGTTTCGAGCAGTCGGGCGTCGGGCAGGTGCGTGGCTTCCTCGACGGCGCCACCGATTTCGCCAGCCGCGACGAGATCGTCGAGCGTGCGATGGCATTCGGGCTCGGCGGTGACCGTGCATCCACCGAGCGCGGCGTCTTCCTGAACACCCGCGTCCGCGAGGACGGACGCGTCGTCTTCAAGCACCACTTCGCCAATCTCGGCGGCCTGCCCTCGGGCGGCTCGGGTGCCGCGGTGGCCCTCAGCGCCATCTGGGATGACCTCGACGCCGTCGCGGTGCCGACCACGCTGGTGCGCGGCGACCGCGGCTACATCACCGAGGCGAACACCGCGGAGTTCCTGGACCGGGTTCCGGGCTCGGCGTCGTTCACCGTCGCGGCCGGGCACAACGTCCAGGAGGACGCGCCCGAACAGCTCGGGCGCGTCCTCGTACAGGTCGCTGCCGGACCCGCCGGCTGACCGTGGCGATCCTCCGCCGGCGACGAGACGGGGCAGCGTCGCCGCGCACATTGCGTCGGTGTGCGTCGGACTATGACGTTGTAAAACAGGTGCCCCGGGTGTGGCGCAGATGCGCGCCTAGGCTGAACGCGTTCGTTCCCGCCTCGCACCATCTAGGAGACACCGTGTCGACATCCGACGCCACGCGGCAGCCCCAATCCAACGCCCTTCCCGGCGCTGCGCCCTGGCACTTCGACACGATGCAGACCCACGTCGGCGCGGCCCCCGCGCAGGGCCACGGCGCGCACGTCACGCCGATCGTGGCCTCCGCGGGATTCGCCTTCGACAGCGTGGACCACGCCGCCTCGATCTTCTCGATGGACCACCTCGGCTCGTACGCGTACGCCCGCGCCGGCAACCCGACCAATGCGGTGGTCGAGCAGCGCCTCGCCGCGCTTGAAGGCGGCGCCGGCGCGGTGCTCACCGCGAGTGGCCAGGCAGCCACTGTGCTCGCGCTCCTCGCGATCGTGCGCAGCGGGGATCATGTGGTCGCCTCCTCGCAGATCTACGGCGGAACCACCGGCCTGCTGAACGAGCGCTTTGCCGAGCTCGGGATCAGCGTCAGCTACGTGGACGAGCAAAACGACGCCGAGGCATGGCGACGCGCCGCCCGGCCCGAAACCCGCGCGTTCTTCGCCGAGAGCATCAGCAACCCCCTGTGTACCGTGCTCGACACGCGCCTCGTCGCCGACGTCGCGCACGAGATCGGCGTGCCGCTGATCGTCGACAACACGCTGGCCACGCCCTACCTCTCTCGCCCGCTCGAGCATGGCGCCGACATCGTCGTGCATTCGACGACCAAGTTTCTGGCTGGGCATGGCGCCGTGATCGGCGGCGCGATCGTCGATGGGGCGAGCTTCGATTTCGGCCGCGAGCCGGAGAAGTGGCCGGCCCTGCACACGCCCAGCTCACCCGGTGAGGCGGGGCTGTGGGAGCGGTTCTCGCCGCAGGGGCTCGCATACGTGCTGCGCGTGCGCGCCATCCTTCGCGACTACGGGCCGGCCGCATCGCCGTTCAACGCCTTCCTGCTGCAGCTCGGAATCGAGACGCTGAGCCTGCGGATGCGCCAGCACGTGGCAAATGCGCGCGAGGTCGTACAGTTCCTCACGAGCCATCCCGCCGTCTCGGTGGTGCACTACGCGGAGCTGCCCGACTCGCCGTGGCGGGCCGCCGCCGCCAGCTACCTCGAACACGGCGCCGGCTCGGTGTTCTCGTTCGAATTGCGCGGCGGACTCGAGGCCGGAAAGCGCTTCATCGCGGCGCTGCGCCTGTTCAGCCACATCGCCAATATCGGTGATGTACGCTCGCTGGCGATCCAGCCTGCAAGCACGACGCACTCTCCGCTGACAGAATCAGAACGTACGACCGTCGGGATTCCGGCTGGATTGATCAGACTCTCGATCGGCATTGAGGACGCGCGCGACCTTCTTGCAGATCTTTCGGCCGCGCTCGACGCGGCGCACACGGATGCCATCGCGCGCGACATTTGAAGGGAATTACATGCATAGGCAAGACAACGCACGCCCTGCACGCTCGTTCCGCTCGGCGCGACTGGCCGCGATCGGCGGCGTAGCCGTCGCGGCGCTCGCACTCGCTGGATGCGCCGGCGACGGCGGTGGCGGCACGTCGTCGGGGGCACCCGACGAGAACGCGGTGCTCACGGTGGGGCTCGTACTCGAGCCCAAGAGCCTCGATATCCGCACCGTCAGCGGCGCGCCGCTCGAGCAGGTGCTGATCGACAACGTGTACCAGGGCCTCGTCACCCGCACCCCCGAGGGTGACATCGACACCGTCCTCGCGTCGGACTACGAGATCTCGGACGACAGCTTGACGTACACCTTCACGCTGCGGGAAGGCGTGAAGTTCCAGCAGGGCGGCGAGCTCACCCCGAGCGACGTCGTGAGCTCGCTCGAGTACGCTCGCGACACCCCCGGCGTCGTCGAGGGCGAGACCCTCGCGGGTGCGACCACGATCGTGGCCGACGGCAACGACATCGCCATCACGCTGGTCGAGCCCGACGCCAACTTCCTGTGGAACCTCACGGGCCGCGCCGGCCTCATCTTCGACGAGGGCGACACCACCGATCTGGCGGTCGCGACCAACGGCACCGGTCCCTTCACGCTCGGCAGCTGGATTCAGGGCGACAGCATCAGCCTCGACCGCTTCGACGGCTACTGGGGTGAGCAGGCAAAGGTCGCCGAGGTGATCCTGAAGTACATCCCGGACTTCACTGCCGGGGTGAACGCCATGCTCGGTGGCAGCCTCGACGTGCTCACCGCCGTCGACCCCAACCTCTCGAGCCAGCTCGATGGCACCGACGGGATCACGCTCACGTATGGCGCGACGACCGACAAGGGCACCCTCGCGTTCAACAACACTCGTGCGCCCCTGAACGACCCGCGCGTGCGCGAGGCCCTCCGCCTCGCCGTCGACCACGAGGCCATCATCGCGGCGATCGGTGCGGGCAGCGCCCTGTACGGCCCGATCCCGCCGACCGACCCGGGCTACGAGGACCTCTCCTCGCTCGTGCCGTTCGACCAGCAGCGTGCAAAGGAGCTGCTGAAGGAGGCCGGGCAGGAGAATCTGAGCCTGACCCTGACCATCCCGAACTTCTACGGCACGACGGTCAGCACCGTGCTCGTCTCGATGTACAACGACATCGGTGTCACGCTGAAGGTCAACGCCGTCGAATTCAACACGTGGCTCGAAGACGTCTACACCAACCACGACTACGAGCTCAGCTTCGTGCTCCACGTCGAGCCGCGTGATTTCGGCAACTGGGCGAACCCGGAGTACTACTTCAACTACGACAACCCCCAGGTACAGGCGCTCTACGCCGAGGCCATGGCCTCGACCGACCCCGCGGAGGTCGACGCGCTGTTGGCGAAGGCCGCCCGCATCGTCTCGGAAGACAACGCAGCCGACTGGCTGTACAACTCTGAGACGGTCACCGCGCTGCGCCCCGGCGTCACCGGATTCCCGGTCGACTCAATCAACGCGCGCATCAACCTTGCGAATGTCGAGGTTGCCACGGAGTGATCCGCTACGCGCTCACCCGGTTGACCCTGCTGCTTGTGGGGCTCTTGGTCGCCAGTGTGCTGATCTTCTTCACACTGCGCGTCCTCCCGGGCGATGTCGCCCAGCTGATCGGCGGAACCCAAGCCTCGCCCGCACAGGTCGAGGCGATCCGCGAGAAGCTGGGACTCAACGAGCCAGTGCTCGCGCAGTACGCCTCCTGGATGGGGGGCGTACTGCGCGGCGATCTTGGCAGCTCGCTGCTGACCGGCACGCCGGTCAGCAGCGAGCTCGTGCAGAAGGCACAGGTCACCGTGCCGCTCGGGCTCATGTCGCTGGTC
>JAGQTK010000077.1 GCA_020439065.1 Microthrixaceae bacterium | reverse complement strand
GTTTAATGCCGGCGGCTTGACCTGAGCGAACTACACCTGTGTAATTACTTGTGGGCACCGCGTGGTGCCGCAAACGGGGGGAGAGAGGCGATATGGCAGTCGTGGGATATCGTTCGGGCGTTCCCGAAGATTGGTTTGTCGATCCGGTGCAGCTCGGCGTGCCTGGCGTGCGCCGCGAGGTCACCGGAGACGACGAGGGGCAGCTTGCCTGGCAGACGGATGCGCTGTGCGCGCAGACGGACCCTGAGGCATTCTTTCCCGAGAAGGGTGGCTCGACGCGCGACGCGAAGCGCATCTGCACCACCTGCGAGGTGCGCACGGAGTGCCTCGAATATGCACTGAAGAATGATGAACGATTCGGCATCTGGGGCGGGCTCAGCGAGCGCGAGCGCCGGAAGCTGAAGCAACGAGCCTGATTTCGCGTTCGTGCCCGCGATCGGGCGCTGCGACGAAGCAGCGCGCTGGTCGATCCCCCGGGCATGGATGGATTGCTGTGCGGCGCGCCCCGTCGTCTCCGACGCGGGGCGCGCCTAGGCTTTTCTCGCTATGCGTTCCCGAGTTCATGCCATCCTTGTGGCGCGCGATCACGCCCAGCATCTGCGGCGCACGCTCGCTGCGCTGAAGGCGCAGACCACGCCGCCCGAGATGCTCACGATCGTGTTGCTCGGTCGTGACGAGCAGGTGCGCGCCGTGGCGTCGGCATCCGGCGCCGACGCGGTGGTCGCGGCACCCGACGGCACCTCGTACGCGAAGGCCGTCGGCCTGGCGGCGCGGCGCACCCCCGAGGGCAGCCATGTCTGGCTCCTCGCGCAAGACACCGCGCCCGAGCCGCAGGCGCTCGAGCGGCTCGCCGGCGGCCTCGAGCTCGCACCCTCGGTGTGGGTCACGGGCCCCAAGCTCGTGGGCTGGCACGCGCCGGAGCAGATCGCATCGCTCGGCATCACCCTCACGACCCGTGGCCGCGCCATCGAGCTTGCCGCGGGCGAGCGCGACCAGGGCCAGCACGACGGCGAGAGCGACGTGCTCGGTGTCGACGTGCGCGGTGTGCTCGTGCGTGCCGAGGCGTGGGCGAGCCTCGAGGGCCTCGACCACGCACTCGCCGGCGCCGATGAAGGCCTCGATCTGGGCATCCGTGCCCGCCTCGCCGGCGGCCGTGTCTCGGTGCAGCCGCTCGCCCGCGTCGCCGTCGCCGACGACGGGGTGGCCGGGATGCCGCGACCGGGCGGCCCCGGCACCCGTTCCCGACGGGCATACGCCATGCGCACCGCGCTCCTGCACCGCCGCCTCACGTTCGCCCGAATCGTGCCGATGTTGCTGTGGTGGCTCGCGATCATCCCCGTCGCACTCGTGCGCAGCGTCGCGCTGACCGTGCAGAAGATGCCGGGTCGCGTGTTCCCCGAGTGGGGTGCCGCACTCACGGTGCTCGTGCGCTGGGGGGCGCTGCATCGCGCTCGCCGCCGCGTCGCCCGCACCCGCACCCAACCGTGGTCGGCCCTCACCCCGCTGCGGATGAGCGAAGGCGAACTGCGCCGCGAGCTGGCGCTGCGCGCTGACGAGCCGGCCGAGACAGAGGCGGGCCACACCGAGCTGCACTTCTTCACGGGTGGCGGCGCGTGGCTGGTGCTTGCCGGACTGGTGCTCTCGGTGCTCGTGTTCACCCCGCTGCTGGCGTGGTCGACCCTCGGCGGTGGCGCGCTGCTCCCGCTGCACACCACGGTGGCGGGGCTGTGGTCGGAGGCCGCCTACGGCGTCCGGGCCGCGGGGCTCGGCACGAGCGGCGCCGCCGACCCGTTCGCAGCCGTCATCGCGCTGCTGGGCTCGCTGACCTGGTGGGCGCCCTCGCAGGCGATGGTGGTGCTGTGGATCATCGCCCTGCCGCTTGCTCTGCTTGGCGGCTGGTTCGCCGCCACCCGCGTCACCGATCGGTCTGGCCTGCGCATCGCGGCCGCGATCATCTGGGCGCTCGCACCCACCTTCCTCACGGCGCTCGCCGACGGCCGCCCTGCCGCCGTCCTCGTGCATCTCCTGCTGCCGTGGCTGTTCGCCGCAGGTTCGGTCGCCTACCGCTCCTGGGGTGCGGCCGGCACGGCGTCCCTGCTCTTGCTCGCCGTGCTCGCTTGCGCGCCGATTCTCGCGCTGCCGCTCGCTGTGCTCTGGATTGTCGCCATCGCACTCGGGCGCGGCGGCATCGCCCGGCTGCTCTGGCTCCCGGTGCCGAGCATCGTCATGTTCGCCCCGCTCATCTGGCAGCGCGGCTTCGTCGAGGCGAACTGGCTCGGCCTGCTCGCCGACCCGGGCGCCGTGTGGGCGGGCCCCCGTGCCGCGATGGATACCGCAGGCCGCGCTTCCGTCGCCGCCGGGTTCCCCGCCGGCGACGGTGCCGGTTGGCCCGCGCTGTTCGAGCAGCTCGGCTGGTCTGGCGGCACGGTCGTCGCCTTCGCACTGCTCCTCCCGCTGGTGCTGCTCGCGCTCGCGTCACTGCTCACCCCGCGGCTCGGCGCCGCCGCCGTGCTCGTGGGTGTGGCGCTGCTGGGCGTCGGCACCGCGGTCGGTGCGACCCTGCTGTTCGTGCAGACCAAGGGGGAGGCATCCATCGCTCTCTGGTCGGGAACCGGCGCGAGCCTTGCCTGGCTCGGCGTGACCGGTGCCGCGATCGTGGCGGCGCAGGCACTGGGCGGCGCCGCTTCGCGCTCGCGGACGGGCGCGGCACGCTCCCGGGCCGGCGCGGCGGCACTCATCGCCGTTGTGGCCGTGATGGCCCTGGCGGCCCCGGCCACCGCAGCGATGGCTCGCGGCGAGACGCGCCTGACGAACGGGCCGAGCAGCACGCTGCCGGCATACGTCGCCGTCGCCGGGATCGATGACCCGAACACGCGCACCCTCGTCCTCACCCCGCAGCCCGATGGCGGCGTGGCGGCGCGCATCGTGTGGGGTGCGAGTGAGACCCTCGGCGGGCAGTCAACGACCGATTCTACCGCGCGCACGGCCACCGCCCGCGACGCGCAGATCGCCGAGCTGACCGCCAACCTGGTCGCGCCAAGCGGCGCCGATGTCACCCAGCTGCTCGACGCGGCCGGCCTGTCATTCGTCCTGCTCGTGGGTGACGCCGAAGGCGCCGGGGTGAGCGACCCCGCCCGCATGCGCATCCTCTCTGCCTCGGCATCACTCGACCAGCTCCCCGGCCTGGTGGCCGTGGGCAACACCTCGCGCGGTGAGCTCTGGCGCGTTGCGGCACCCGCGGCGCCCGCCGCGGTGTCGGTGCCGAGCGCGCAGGGGACGATCATCACGCTGCAGCTCATCGCGATCGCGATTGCCGTGCTGCTGGCGCTGCCCACGGCGGCGTCGCGGCGCGCGTCGCGACGCTGGCCGCACCTGTTGGTGGGGCCCGGTCGCGATCGTTCCGGTGGGGATGGCGCGTCGTTTACTGGTGGGGGCGGTGCCGGTGGCGGTGCGTCGGTTGATCGCGGTGCCGGTGTCGGTGCCGGTGGCGGTGCCGGTGCTGGTGGCGGTGCCGGCGCGTTGGTCGATGACGGTGCCGATGAGGTTGCCGGCGCTGATCCGCAGCCCGGTTCGAGAGGGGGCACGGAATGAGCCGTTCGCGCGCATTCGCTGCCGCGTCGCTGGGGGCCCGGCTGATCGTGGGTGCCTCGGTCGCCGCCTGCGCGGTCGCCCTGGTCGGCGTCGCCGTCTTCACCCCGTGGCGTCCGGTCACCACCACCCCGCTGACGATTGACGAGCGGCCCGCAGCCGCCGACGTGACGCTCGCGTGCGCGGGCGGCATCCTCGTCGGCGGGCGCACGAGCGCGGATGCCTCGGTCATCGACGTCGCCGCCGCGGGCGAGACCGTCGCGGGTGCGCCGGCGATCGCCGCTGGCGGTGCCGGCCCGGAGGTGACCACCCTCATCACCCCGGATGTGCGGGGCGAGCTCGGGGCCCTCAGCTACGTCGAGGCGCCCGCGGGCGATACCCCGGCCCAACTCGCCGCCGCGACCTCGAGTACCGCGGAGGCCGACGACATCCGCGGATTGACTGCCGCCGGATGCACGCCGCCGCTGAGCGAATCCTGGCTCGTGGGCGGTGCGAGCACGACCGGGCGTTCCGGCTTTGTGCAGCTGAGTAACCCGAGCGCCGTTGCGGCGACCGTCTCACTGACCGCGTTTACGGCGGCCGGGGCATCCACTGCCGACGGCGAGACGGGAACCATCGTCGTCGTACCGCCCGGCGCGCAGCGCGTGGTGCCGTTGGCGGGGCTCGCGCCCAACGCCGACAACCCCGTCGTGCGCGTGACCGCGCAGGGGGCGCCGGTCGCCGCGACGCTGCAGTCGAGCTGGATCCGCACGATCACGCCCTCGGGCGTCGATGTGCAGACGCCGATCGCGCTGCCCTCGGCGCGTCAGGTGATCCCGGGTGTCGTTGTTTCAGGCGATCCCGCGGGCGAGCTGCCGGACGCCGTGACGACCGTCGTGCGTGTGCTGGCTCCGGCTGCGGCGGGGGACGCGCTGGTGACCGTGACAACGGGGGCGGATGCTGCGGCCCTCGCCCCGATCAGCGTTCCCATGGAGGCGGGCGTGCCCGTTGACCTTGAGCTTCCCCGGCTGCCGGCTGGTGCGTACTCGATCACGATCGAGGCCAGCGTGCCCGTCGTGGCCGCCGCGCGGCAGGCCACGCAGGCGGGACCCGGCGGTGACTACGCCTGGCACGCGGCCGCCCCCGCGATCGCGGTGCCGAGCCTGGTCGCGGTGCCGGGCGGCGGCGCGCCCACGCTGCACCTCGTCAGCGCGGGGGCACCTGCCACCGTCACGGTCACGCCGCCGAGCGGCCGAGCCATCGAGCTCATGCTGGCGGCGGGTGGCACCGCCACGCTCGCCCTGCCGGGGACCGGGGTGTATGCGATCGATACCGGCGGCACCGTGGTGCACGCCTCCGTGTCGCTCGTCGCCGAAGGGCTCAACGCCGCCTACCCGGTGTGGTCGTCGGAGGCCGTGGGCGACGCCGTACGCGTGTATCCGTAGCGGGGTTGCGGTTCGGACGTGTCTCCCACAAGCTCGATGAGGCTTCCCTGAGAGACTTGCGGGGTGGCGGGCTTTCATCATGTCGAAGTGTGGGTCGCGAATCTCGACGAGGCGCGGGCCGAGTGGGGGTGGCTTCTGCGGCAACTGGGCTTCACGCTTGCGAGCGAATGGCCCGAGGGCCAGTCTTGGGCCGCGGGCGGCGCGTATCTGACGTTGACGACGTCACCGAATCTCACGGGGTCGGCGCATGACCGTCGGAGCCCAGGCGTGAATCACCTCGCATTCAAGGGCGGCCCCGCCGACCGGGTCGACGCGATCATGGCGGATGCGCAAGCGCACGGCTGGGTGCCGCTGTATCAAGAGCGCTATCCGCACGCAGGTGGCGCTGGGCACTACGCGGGGTGGTTGGAGAACTCCGCCGGCTGCAAAGCGGAGATCGTCGCGGACCAGTCGTGACCGCGGGCCGAGGGCTCAGGGGTGGATCTGGGTGGGCGCGCCCGTGCCGCCCGTGCCGTGCCCGTGCCGCCCGTGCCGCGCCCGCGCCGTGCCGCGTCCGCGCCCGCGTCCGCGCCCGCAACCGCGCCGCACTGCGTGTCCGTCTTGTCGCCCCGCCCGTTGTGTCGAGCGGGTGTTGTCTCGATCGCTTGTTCCGCGCGTCGGCAACTCCCTTCTGAGCGCCATAGACATCGAAGATTTATTTGAAAAAGTTCTCCACAGATCAAAGATTTCTCGTTTGAATGTCTGAGGGTCCTGGGAGAATAGCACCATGAACCCCACGAGCGGCACCATCCTCGGAGCAACCGATGCGCAGCGCGCGGATGCCCCAGAGGTCGGTGGCGACGACGGGTTCGACGCGCTCGCGCACCGAGAGTTCACCGCTGCTGAGCTGGTTCGGCTCAACGCGCTCCGTGCGGAGTTGCTCGAGGGTGAGGCGACGGTGCGCGTGTGGCTGGCTCGCCGCAATGAGATCATGCATGACGCAGCCCAGATCGCGGGTGCGGCGTCGGCGCGCGGTGAGCGCTCGAGTCGTGTCTCCGACCTGCCCTACCGCGCGGTGGCAGCTGAGTTTGCCGCCGCGCTTCGCGTGAGCGACCGCACAGTGCAGCGCGACTTGGGTGAGGCGTCCCGGCTGATCGAAGATTTCCCGGCGACGCATGCCGCGCTCGCCGCGGCGAGCATCTCTGGCGCGCACGTGCACGCGATCCTGCACGCGGGGCAGCATCTCCCGGATGGATGCACGCGCGCGGCCTACGAGGCCGAAGTGCTGCCGATCGCGGAGCGCGAGTCACCCTCACGCACCCGTCACCTCGCACGCGTTGTCGCCGAGCGGGTGCACCACCGAACGTTCGCAGAGCGGCACGCGAGCGCAGCCACAGGCCGTGCTGTGCGGGTGATCGACCTTGAGGACGGCATGTCGGAGCTGATCGCGACGCTGCCGAGCATCTTCGCCCACGGCGTGCTGGACCGCCTCACGCAGATGGCGCGATCGGTGCAGGGCGTGAATCGGAGCGGGCCGCGGCGCGCTGCGGATGCTGGGGCGCCCGGGTCGAAGGTGCCGGTGGGTGCCGGCGGCGGCGCCGGCTTCGGTCGTGGTGTTGGCGGCCGTGTCGGCTCCGGCGCCAACAGCGGTGTCGACAGCGCTGTCGACAACGCCTTCGACAGCGGCAGCGGCAGCGGCTCCGGCGGTGACAGCGGTGTCGGTCCCGGTGTCGACGCAGACGCCCCCGACGCGCGGTCGATTGACGAGCTGCGCGCCGACATGTTCGCCGACCTGCTCCTCGCGGGCTCTCCGGTGGGGCACGAGGGCCTCACCGGGCTCGGTGCCATTCACGCCCGGGTGCAAGTGACGGTGCCGGTACTGACGCTGATGGGTCGCGCCGACGCGCCCGCGACGCTCGCGGGCGTAGGGCCGATGGATGCCGGTATGGCGCGCGAACTCGCGGGCGCGAGCTCCGGATGGGATCGCGTCCTCACCGACCCGATCAGCGGCTCGGTGCTTGCCGTCGATCGGTACACCCCCAGCATGCAGCTCAAGCGCACGCTGCAGGTGCGGGATCAGCACTGCCGCTTCCCTGGTTGCAGACAGTCGGTCGACCGGAGCGACATCGACCACACCGTCGACTACGCGCTGGGCGGCACGACCCGTGAGGGGAATCTCGCCCACCTGTGTCGGCGACATCACACGCTCAAACATGCAACCGCGTGGAGCGTCGTCCAGATGCCCGGTGGGGTCTTGGCATGGACGAGCCCAACGGGGCAGAGCTATCCCGACGTGCCGACATCATCGGTGATGTTCAAACCCGTCGAAGACTGGAACGACGCCTTCGCTCGGGGCGCTGTCGCCAGCGACGACCCGCCGCCGTTCTGAGCCGGCACGGCGCGTGGCAGGCCTCGGCGCAGCACTCTGCGCACGTGCGCTTCAGGCGTTGTTGCATACGTGCGCGCGGCTGGGTCGGTACGTGGGTGCGGACGGGTTGGTGCGGCCAGGCCACTGCGGTAGATGCGTCCGGGTGGCTGCGGTGCGGCCGGACGTGGCGGGGTGGGTGCGGCGCGTGCTCGGTGCGGCTGTGAGCGCCCGGCGCGGATACGGGCGGCCGTGGCTAGAAGTGGAAGTGATCGCGCCCGAGATCCCACGGATCGCGACCCAGGTATTCGGCGCTCGCGCGGAACACGCTGGCCTCGATGGCCATGCGGCGGTGCAGCTCATCATCGCGATGCAGCCGGGTGAGGCGCTCGATCGGGAGGCGATAGAGCACAATCCGCTTCTGCGCGGTGCTCGTCCACCAGCGGGGCAGGCCGTTCGGATCGGGATGCTCCGGCATCGCCGCGATCTCGTAGCGCACCTCGATCAGTTCCGGCCATGCCGAGCGGAGAAACTCGGCGGCGCCCCCGACGGCGATCTCAAAACGGTCGAAGCGGGTATCGAGCGGCAGCAGGGGAGGGCGAACCACCGAGCTGCGACCGGCGCGGCCATGCCGATCGTGCCGCGCGGGACGCCGCGGGGCGGTCTCGGGAATGCGACCGGCCCGGCCCCACAGTCTTGCCATGCACCCAGTCTAGGTGAGGGCGCGCCGAGCGGGTGCCGGGGCGGAAGGCACCGTCGCATAGGCTGACCGGGATGCTGCAACGACTCTGCTCCAAGGTCGCATGCGCCCGTGAGGCGGTTGCGACGCTGACCTACGACTACGGCGACCAGATGGCCGTGCTGGGTCCGCTCGCAGTGCATCGAGAGCCGCACGCGCACGATTTGTGCGCGATCCACGCCGACCGCCTCTCGGCACCGAAGGGCTGGCAGGTCGTTCGTCACGCCACCATGCGCGTCGACGCACCCGCATCTGCACCCGCACCCGCACCCGCACCCGCACCTGCACCTGCACACGCATCCGCACCGGCGCTCCCGCCGCGGGGCGGCTTCACGTCGCGAGAGCGCGACACGAAAGGGATCTCATGACCGTCTGGCGCAAATGGGTGCTCCCGATCCTCACCCTCATCGTGTTCGGCGCGATCGCCGCGAGTCTCGTGAAGGTGGCATTCTTCCCCGACGAGCAGGCACAGACCGAGCAGCCGTCGGGACAGATCGCAGACCCCGTCGTCCCGGTCGAGCGCGGCTCGATCACGAACGCCTTGGATGTCGCCGGCACCGTGGCCCGCGACGCCCCCGTGACGCTGAAGTCTGACGTCGAGGGCGTCGTC
>JAGQTK010000076.1 GCA_020439065.1 Microthrixaceae bacterium | reverse complement strand
CGCCGGCGGACGTCGCGGCCTGCCCCGCACCGGCATGGCGGCAGCTGCCGCCGCCCCGGGTGCCGAGGCATCCGCCGTGGCCGTCGCCGAGGCCCCCGCGGCCCCGGCATACACGGGCCCGCCGCGCGAGCCCGTCGTGCGCCGCAACACCGAGCGCGCGCCCGAGCCCAAGCGGATCGGCAAGTTCACGCTCGGCCAGTGGTTCCTGGGCATCGTCATCGGCGGCCTCGGCCTGCTGTTCGCCGCAGCCATGGCCGTGCTGTTCGTGCGCTGGTTCATCTCGCTCGATTTCATGCGCGACTTCATGACCACCTACCCGGGCGAGACGCACCTACCCGAGGGCGCGCCCGTCGGCTTCCCGGCGTGGCTCGGCTGGCAGCACTTCTTCAACATGTTCCTGATGGTGCTGATCATTCGCTCCGGTTGGCTGGTGCGCACGCAGACGCGTCCGCCGGCGACCTGGGTGCGCAACAATGACGGCCCGTTCAAGACCAAGGGCGACCCGAAGCGCATCAGCATCACGCTGTGGTCGCACTTCGCGTTCGATCTGCTCTGGGTCATCAACGGCGTCGTGTTCATCGTGCTGCTGTTTGTCAGCGGGCAGTGGATGCGCGTCGTCCCGACCAGCTGGGATGTCATCCCGAACGCCATCTCGGCAGGCCTGCAGTACGTCTCGCTCGACTGGCCCACCGACAACGGCTGGGTCAACTACAACAGCCTGCAGATGATCGCCTACTTCCTCACGATCTTCGTGGCCGCGCCGCTCGCGGTGATCACGGGCGCGCGCATGTCGGGTGCGTGGTCGACGCGCTGGACGCGTCTGAACAAGCTCTACCCCGTCGAGTGGGCCCGCGCGATCCACTTCCCCGTGATGCTGTACTTCGTGTTCTTCATCTTCATCCACGTCGTGCTTGTGTTCGCCACCGGTGCGCTGCGGAACCTGAACCACATGTACGCGATGCAGGGATCGGTCGACGGCGTGCAGTACGCCGACAACTGGACCGGCTTCTGGATCATGGTCGTCTCGATCGCGGTCGTCATCGGCGGCGTCATCGCGGCTCGTCCGCTGGTGTTCGCGCCGATCGCCGGCCTGATGGGCAAGGTCGGTCGCTGACGCACTGACTGGGGCGCACGCGGCACGCGCTGCGGGCAAGACACAAAGAGCTCTGGGTGGCGGTTGAGAAACCGCCACCCAGAGCTCTTGTTCGTGCAGGCCGGTGTTCGTGCAGGCCGTGCGGGTGCGCGCTAGCGGACGAGCCGAACCTCGGTGATCGTCTCGCCGAGGAAGGGCTCGATCTTGCGGGAGCCATCGGCGGCGAAGCCGTTGCGCTGGTAGAAGCGGTGTGCGCGCGGGTTGTCTTCTGCGACCCAGAGCGAGACGGCTTCGTCGCCGACCGCTGCATCGAACAGCTGCTGCCCGATGCCGGTGCCGTGCCAGGCGCTCAGGAGGTAGAGGAAGTAGAGCTCGCGCTCGCGCGGGGCATCGTCGTCTCGGCTGGGACCCGAGCCGGAGAACCCGACGACCTCGCCGTCGGCGAGGGCGACATACTGGCGGTACTCGGGGCCGAGCGAGCTCCAATGGCTCCACAGCTCCGCCATGCGGCGGGGCGAGAGCGCCTCGAGGGCGGCTTTGCTCACGAGGTGGTCGTACGTTTCGTGCCAGCAGGTGGCGTGCACGCGTCCGAGGGCTTCGGTGTCAACGTTGCGAACCGGGCGAACAACAACTTTGGTGTCCATTTCGACGTTCATGGCGTGACTCTACGCGCGCGGGCAACAGGAACGAAATCGAGCGTGTCACCAGGCGGACACTGGCGACACGCCGTCGGCCAACTGCACCGAGTGCCATATCTGCGGCGGGATTCGGCGCCGGCGCGAGCGGCTTATGCGAGCGAGGGTGTGACGCCCAGCACCTCGGCGCCGAAGCGCTCGATGAACGCGCGCTGGTCGCGGCCCACGTGGTGCACGTAGACGTGCGAGAAGCCGAGCCGGGCAAGCTCGTCGAGCTTTGCGCGGTGTGCTGCGGCATCCGCCGAGATGAACACGTGCCCATCGAAGTCCTCGATACGCACGGTGCGCGCGAGGTGCGCGAAATCCTGCGGGCTTCGGATGTCGGCGCGGTTGAAGCGCATCCCGCCGTTGGGCCACTCGCGCAGCGCCGTCTCCTCGGCCTCCCCGAGGGTGTCGGCCATGCTGATGTGCCACTGGATGACGCGAGGCATCGCGGCCGGGTCCTTGCCCGCCTCGCGTGCGCCGGTGGCGAAGCGCTCGAGGAGGGTGGCCAGCTTCTCGGGCGAGGCGTTCGTGGTGATCAGGCCGTCGGCGCTGCGCCCCGCGCGCTTGGCGGTGACGGGCCCGGCGGTGGCCACCAGGATCTGCGGCGGGCTCGCCGGGGCGGTCCACAGCCGGGTCGATTCGAGCGTGTAGGCGTTTCCCGCAAAGCGGGTGTCGCGACCGCTGTGCGCCGTGGCGAACAGCCGCTTGATGATCTCGATGGCCTCGAACATCCGGCCCACGCGCTCGTGCGCCTCGGGCCAATAGCCGCCGACCACATGCTCGCTCAGCGCGTCGCCGGAGCCGATCCCGAGCCAGTGCCGACCCGGGTACATCGCCGCGAGGGTGGCGCTGGCCTGTGCGACCGCGGCCGGGTGCATCCGGTAGCCCGGGGTGGTCACGCCCGGGCCGAAGTCGCCACGCGTCTGCGCGGCGATCCCCGCGAGCACCGCCCAGACGAACGGCGCCTGCCCCTGCTGCGGCACCCAGGGCTGAAAGTGATCGCTCGTCATCACCCCGCGAAATCCGTGCTGCTCGGCATGCACCGCCAGCTCGATCGCGGTGCGCGGATCGAGCTGCTCCAGCATCGCGGCATAGCCGACGCTGAGTCTGTCAGAAACGGGGAGGAGAGCCATGTTCTCGCTAGACTATCGAGCGAGAACCCGAGGCCGCGCTGTGGCCCTGCATGTCGTGATCACGCTGAGAACGACTGGTCCGCTCGTCATCGATGACGCACGCCCAGCCGCATTCGCAGCCCACTCGCCCCGCCGAGTCGCTGCCGCTGCACGACCCAGACAGAAGGTTCCCCTCGTGATTCGAGCCCGCTTCACCCCCGCCGCATCCGCATCCCCGACCCGTCGCGGCACCGGCCGCGCGGCGCGCGCCGCGCTTCCCGTCGCCGCGCTCGGGATCACCGCCGTGTTCGCGCTGGCCGCGTGCGCCGGGGGCGGCGCGCAGGCGGATGAGCGCCCGGGCGGGGCCTCGGCAGCCCCGGCCGCGGCCCCGGCGCCGTTCACCGCCACCAACTGCGGCTTCGCCGTGACGCTGGATACCCCGCCCGCCCGCATCGTCACGATCAAATCGACCTCGGCCGACATGGTCGCCGCCCTCGGCATGGCCGATCGCATCGTCGGCGCCGCGTTCCTCGATGGACCGCTCGATGCGGAGCTGTTTGCTGAAACCGAGCCGCCCATCATGGAGGGCAAGCTCCCCTCCCAGGAGGCGGTGCTTGCGCTGCGCCCCGACCTCGTCTTCGCCGGGTGGGAGTCCAACTTCTCGGCCGACGGGGCAGGCGATCGCGCCGAGCTCGCCGGCCTCGGGATCGCGAGCTACGTCTCGCCCGCGGCCTGCCGCACCGCCGACGTGCCGGGCGCGCTCACCTTCGAGGCGCTGTTCGACGAGATTGCGCAGGCCGGCCGCCTGCTGGGGGCGCAGGACGCCGCGGACGACGTGATCGCCGGGCAACGGGCCATGCTCGAGAGCCTCACGCCGAGCACGGCGGGCCTCAGCGCCGCGTGGTACTCCTCGGGTCGCGAGACCCCCTACATGGGTGCCGGCACCGGCGCGCCCCAGATGATGATGGAGGCCCTGGGCCTGCGCAACGTCTTCGGCGACATCACAGAGACCTGGGTGTCGGTCGGGTGGGAGAAGGTCATCGAGCAGGCCCCCGATGTGATCGTGCTCGTCGAATCGCCCGGCAACACGATCGAGGCGAAGATCGAGCTGATGAAGGCAGATCCGGTGCTCTCGAAGCTGCCCGCCGTCGAGCACGACCGCTTCCTGCGCATCGACTTCGCCGCGGCCGAGGCGGGCGTGCGCACCGTCCCCGCGGCCGTCGATCTGGCCGCACAGCTGCGGGCACTCGGGTTCGAGGGGTGAGCGCGGCCGGCCGGCGGATGTCGCCGGGCCTGCTCGGGGCGGCGCTCGGCGTCGCGCTCGCGCTTGTGCTCGGCGTCAGCCTGACCGTCGGTGCGGCATCGCTCACGCTCGGCGAGGTGTGGGCGGCCCTGCTCGGCCGGCTGGGCGGGCCGAGCGTCGATCCGCTCGTGGAGGGCATCGTCTGGGACCTTCGGATGCCCCGCATCCTCACCGCCGCGCTCGTGGGCGCGGGCCTCGGCGTCGCCGGCGTCGTGATGCAGGCCGTCACACGCAACCCGCTTGCCGACCCTTACCTCCTCGGCCTCTCATCGGGCGCCTCGTTCGGGGCGGTGGCGGTGCTGCTGGCGGGGCTGAGCTTCCTGCTGCCCATCGCCGCGTTCGCCGGCGCGCTGATCGCCGCGATCGCCGCCCTGGGCCTCGCAACGGGGATGGGGGGCCTCACCCCCGCACGCACCGTGCTCGCGGGTGTCGCGGTCTCGGCATTCGCGGCGGCGCTGACGAGCTTTGTCGTGTTCTGGTTCGTGACGGGCGACAGCTATCGCGAGGTGCTCAGCTGGCTGCTCGGCTCCGTCGCCGGGGCGCGCTGGCCGGAGGTGCTGATCGCCGCCGGCGCCGTCCTGATCGCCGGCGTGCCGCTGCTGCTCACGGGTCGAACGCTCGATGCCTTCGCGTTCGGCGACACCGCCGCGGCCGCCCTCGGCATCGATGTGCCGCGCACCCGCTGGCTCATGCTCGGCCTCGCGGCCCTGCTGACCGGCGGCCTCGTCTCGGTCAGCGGTTCAATCGGCTTCGTCGGGCTCGTGCTGCCGCACGCGGTGCGGCTGCTGGTCGGTCCCGGGCACCGGGCGCTGCTGCCGCTCTCGGCCCTCGCCGGCGGGGTGTTCCTCGTGCTCGCCGACACGCTCGCCCGGACGGTGTTCGAGCCGCGTGAGCTCCCGGTCGGTGTGATCACGGCGCTCGTCGGTGCGCCGGTCTTCGCGGTGCTGCTGCTGCGCTCCAGGCGGCTCGCGTGAGCGCCGGTGGGCCGGCCGGCGGGCCGGGTGAGGGCCGGGTCGGGCTCGGCCCTGCGGGGCTCACCGTCGCGGGGCTCACGGTGCGCGTGGCCGGCCGCACCCTCCTCGACGACGCCTCCCTCGAGGCTCCGGTGGGCGCGGTGACCGCGCTGGTCGGCCCGAACGGCGCCGGCAAGTCGACGCTGCTGCGCGCCCTGGTGGCAGCCCATGCCCGCGTGCGCGGCCAGATCTGGGCGGGGGGCGTCGACCTTGGCGCGCTCAGCCGCCGCGAGCGGGCCCGCATCGTGGCGTTCGTCGAGCAGGACGCACACACCGACCTCGCGCTCTCGGTGCGCGAAACGGTGGCGCTCGGGCGCATCCCACACGAGTCGCGTTGGCGCGCCGCCGACGCGCGCTCGGCGGCGGTGGTCGAACAGGCACTTACCGGGCTCGGCCTCGAACACCTGGCCGATCGGCACATCGGCACCCTCTCCGGGGGCGAGCGCCAGCGCGCGTTCGTGGCGCAGGCGCTCGCGCAGGAGCCCACCCTGCTCCTGCTCGACGAGCCGACCAACCACCTCGACGTCGCGGCCCAGCTGCACCTGCTCGAGCTGCTCGCCGGGCTCGCGCGCTCCGGGCTGACCGTGGTCACGGCGCTGCACGATCTCTCGCACGCGGCGGCGTACAGCGCGCACACCGTCGCGCTCGCCGGTGGGCGCGTGGTCGCCGAGGGCGCGAGCGACGCCGTGCTGACCCCGGCGTTCGTCGAGCGGCTCTACGGCGTGCGCGCGGCGCGCACGAGCAATCCGATCACCGGGCGCGCCGGCTTCGCGTTCGCGCTCCGCGCGCCGCAGCAGGACTGAACACCGGGGCGGCGCGCGATGCCCAAACCCGGGCGACCCGTGGGCTACGACCCGGCGGGCGTCGGCGCGCTCGCGGCCATTGCCGCCGCGTACCCGGCTGCATAGCCGGCATCCCACGACTCCTGCGAGCCGGTGTGGAACAGGTCCTCCTCGATCGGCCGCAGCAGCTCGCGGGCCGAACCGTCGTCGTCGCGCAGGAGATGGGCCATGCCGCGGACCACGGCCACCGGTCGCTGGCTCGTCTTGCCCTTCACGAGGTCTGCCGCCCCGGCCAGCTCATCGCCCGCGGCGGGGGCGGTGACGAGGATCGCGCGGCCGTGCGCGTCGTGGGTGCCGCGGAGGTCATCGAGCACCCGCACCCCGGCCGAGCCGATGGCGATATCGGTCTGCCCCCCGCGCCATGCGCGCCCGGAGGTGTCGGTGATGATCACGCCCACGTCGACGCCGAGGTGCTCGCGCAGCGCGGTGCGGATGCGGCGGGCCGAGGCATCCGGGTCGCTTGGCAGCAGCAGCACGGTGCCCTCGGCGGTGTTGCTGGCGTCGACGCCCGCGGCGGCCATCACGAGGCCCAGCCGGTTCTCGACGATGCGGGTCACGAGGCTCCCGGGGGCGCTCGGCGTGCGGGTCGCGACCACGCGCACCGTCTCGGCGGTGATGGCGTCTTCGCGGTCCTCGGCCTGCATGATGCGGCCCTCGGCCTTGCTCACGACCTTGCTCGTGACCGCCAGGATGTCGCCGTCGCGCACGTGCCCGCGCCCGAGCGCCACGATCATGGCTGCGAGGTCGTCGCCGGGGACGATCTCGGGCAGCCGCTCGAGCGCGAAGACGCGCAGCTCGCTCGGGTGCTGCTGCGCCTCCGGCGGCGCACCGCTTGCCGGGGCCTCGGGTGCGTGCTGCGCGCTCACGCGGCGCGCCTGAGCAATGCCGCGAGCGCCTGCCCGCCGCCGATGCACATGGTCACGACCGCGTACTCCAGATCGCGCCGATGCAGATCCATCGCCGCGCGCAGGGTGAGGATGGTGCCGGTCGCGCCGACGGGATGCCCGAGCGCGATCGCACCCCCGTACGGGTTCGTCTTCTCGGGGTCGAGCCCCGCGTCGCGGATCACGGCGACGGCCTGGGAGGCGAACGCCTCGTTGACCTCGAACACATCGATATCGGCTGGGGTCAGTCCCGTCGCCTCGAACAGCCCCCGCAGCGCGTGCACCGGGGCGTAGCCCATGATGCCGGGGTCAAGCGCCGCGGTGCTCACGTGTTCGAGGGTCGCCAGCGGCGCCAGGCCCCGCTCGCGCGCGGTGGTCTCTTTGGTGACGACCACCGCCGCGGCGCCATCGTTGACGCCCGACGCGTTCCCGGCCGTGACCGTGCCGCCGGGCTCGAACGCGGCCTCCAGCCGGGAGAGCTGCTCGAGCGTGGTGTCCGGGCGCGGATGCTCGTCGGTGTCGACAATCACCGGCCTGCGCCCCTCGATGTGCACGGGCGTGATCTCTTCGGCGAATGCGGCCTTTGCGGCATCCGTCGACGCGCGGCGCTGGCTCTCGAGCGCGAACGCATCCTGCTGCTCGCGCGAGACGTGGAAGCGCTCGGCGACGGTCTCGGCGGTGACCCCCATGTGCCGGCCGCTGAAGGGGTCGGTGAGGATCCCGATGGTGCCGTCGACGAGGGTGCGATTGCCGAGTCGGGCGTTGCCGCGTGCCTCGAAGTCGAGAAATGGCATGCGCGACATCGACTCGTCGCCGCCGGCGAGCGCGATCTCGGACGCGCCCCACGCGATCTGCTGCGCCGCCGACCAGATCGATTGCAGGCCGCTGCCGCACAGGCGGTTCACGGTGAACGCGGGCGTGCGGTCGGGAATCCCGGCGGCGAGGGCGACGAGCCGGGCGTTGTAGGCATCGGCTCCGACCTGGCCGATGCATCCCATCACGACCTCGTCGATGTCTTCGGGGGCGACGCCGCTGCGTGCGAGGGCTGCTTTCGCGGCGGTCGCACCGAGCTGGTGCGCCGGGACCGCGGCGAGCGAGCCCTGATAGCGTCCGACGGGGGTGCGGGCGCCGCCGACGATGACGATTGCTTCACGCGACATGTCATTCTCCCTGTGCTCGTGGCCGCGGCGGCTGCCGGGGCCGGTTACACCGACTCCGCGCGCAGCACCGGCACCACGTCGCGGGTGAACTGCTCGAGGAAGCGGCGCTGGTCGTGCCCCGGGTGGTGGAAGACCAGGTGGTTGAAGCCGGCGTCGAGGTACGGGCGCAGGCCCGCCATGGCCTCCTCGGGGGTGGATGCCACGATCCAGCGCTGCGCGACCTGCTCGATGGGCAGCGCATCGGCCGCCGCCTCCATCTCGATCGGGTCGCCGATGGAGTGCTTCTGCTCGGCGGTCAGCGACAGCGGCGCCCAAAAACGCGTGCTCTCGAGCGCGTGCTCGCGATCATTGTCGTACGAGATCTTGATCTCGATCATCCGGTCGATGCTCGCCGGATCGCGCTCGGCGGCCAGCGCCCCCTCGCGCACGGCGGGGAGCAGCTTGTCTTCGTACAGCTCGCGGCCCTTGCCCGAGGTGCAGATGAAGCCCTCGCCCACGCGCCCCGCGTACTTGGCGACCAGCGGACCGCCGGCGGCGACGTAGATCGGCACCCGCTGCTCGGGCACGTCGTAGAGCGTCGCGCCCTTGGCCCGGTAGTACTCGCCGTCGAAGTCGAGGCGCTCGCCGGTCCACAGCGCGCGGATCAGCTGCACGGCCTCACGCATGCGCGCGAAG
>JAGQTK010000075.1 GCA_020439065.1 Microthrixaceae bacterium | reverse complement strand
CCCGCAGCGAGCGCGTCGCGAAGTACAACCAGCTGCTGCGCATCGAGGAAGACCTGGCCGAGGCCGCGGTCTTCGCCGGCCGCTCGGCCTTCCCGCGCTTCAAGGCCTAGCGCGGCGCGATGCCGCGGGCGGTGCGCGAGCGCCGGGCCGCGGCATCCACACCATCGGCGGCTGCGCGTCCGGCAGGAGCGCATCCGGCAGGAGCGCATCCAGCAGCAACGCATCCGGTAGGAACGGCACGACATCGACGACGGAGGGGGGAGTCGTGGCACACAAGGCGACCCCCCGCCGCGTCGATGTGCGCGGCTGGCTCGGCGGTATCCGCCGCTCCGGGTTCGTGCTGATCATGATGAGCCTCGTGGTGCTGGCGGCCCTGGTGCTGATGCCGACGCTCGGCACGTACCTCGAGCAGCGCCAGCGCATTGCGGCGCTCGAGCACACCATCGCCACCGATCAGGCCACCATCGACGCGCTCATCGCGGAGCGCGAGCGCTGGAGCGACCCCGCGTACATCACGACCCAGGCGCGTGAGCGGCTGTACTACGTGCGCCCCGGGGAGGTCGTCTACCTGATCGACAACGACCTCGACCTGGCTCACCAGCCCACCGAGCGTCAGCCGGTGAGCGAGGAGGTCACGAACACGCGATCCGATTGGATGTCGCAGCTGTTGCGTTCGATCACCTCCTCGGGCGTCGCCGAGGTCGTCTCGCCGATCACGATCGGCGTGCCCGACCAGCCGGCGCCCGCGGACGAGCCGGTGGATGAGCCCACGAACGAAGAGCCCGCGCCCACCGAGCCCTGAGGCGCCGGTGCGTCGGCGCGGCCGTGCGGCGAGCGGCTGTGCGGCGAGCGCGGGCCGTTCCAGGGCTCTCCCGGTCGCGCCCGCTACCCTGGAGCGATGACCACGCCTCCCTTCGCCCCGGTGACCCCCCGCGACCTCGACGTCATGGCGGCACAGCTCGGGCGACCGATGCGCGACGTGGTCGGCATCGCGGCGCGGTGCGTCTGCGGCAACCCGCTGGTCGTCTCGACCAAGCCGCGCCTCGCCGACGGCACGCCGTTCCCGACGTTCTACTACCTCACCCACCCCGGCGCGACCGCCGCGCTCTCGGAGCTCGAGGTCGGTCAGGTCATGGTGCGCTTCACCGAGGAGCTTGCGGACGATGCGCAGCTGCGCGCGCAGTACCTCGCGGCGCACGAGGCCTACCTCGCCGACCGTGCCCAGTTCGGCGAGGTCGCCGAGATCGAGGGCATCTCGGCCGGCGGCATGCCCACCCGGGTGAAGTGCCTGCACGCGCTTGCCGGCCATGCCCTCGCGGCCGGCCCGGGTGTCAACCCGCTCGGCGACCGCGCCCTCGCACTCGCCCGGCACCGCTGGTCGGCCGATGTCTGCCGCTGCGCCGACCCGGGTGCGGAGCTTCCGGTCGCATGATCACCCGCCGGGGGCTCGCGAAACGTGGCGCGCCAACGCCGCGAGGCGCCGCCCGTGGCGGCGCGGGGATCCGGCGCGCGCTCCTCGCCGCTCCGCTCGCGCTGCTGATCGGCATCGGCACCCTGGTTCCCGGCACGCTCCCCGCCGCGTTCGCGGCGCCCACCCCGACGCCGGGCCCCGCCGCGCCCGCCCAGGTCGACCCGCCCGACCCGGTGCGCGAGGCCGAGTACTGGCTCGAGGCGAACGGCATCCGCGAGGCGTGGAAGACGACGCGCGGCGCGGGCGTCACGATCGCCGTCATCGACAGCGGCATCGCCAAGGGCCCGGTCGAGTTCGAGGACGCCGTCATCGGCGGCATCGACGTCTCGGGCGTCGGCACGCCCGATGGCCGCACGCCGGTGGGCGTGCGCGACGCGGCGCACGGCAGCTGGGTCGCGTCGCTCGCCGCGTCGCGCGGCACGGGCGAGGGCACCGGGATGATCGGCGTCGCGCCGCAGGCGAAGCTGTTGTCGGTCTCGGTCGGCTTCACCGCGAGCTCATCGAAGGTGCCGTTCTCCGAGCAGATCGCCACCGGCATCCGCTGGGCCGTCGACAACGGCGCCGACATCATCAACCTCTCGCTCACGACCAACACGCTCGATTGGGACGAGAGCTGGGACGACGCGTTCATGTACGCGTTCGAGCACGACGTGGTCGTGATCGTCGCCGCTGGCAACCGGGGCAGCGGCACGACGCGCGTCGGCGCCCCCGCAACCATCCCGGGGGTGCTCACCGTCGCCGGGGTCGACCCCTCCGGGTATGCGAGCGTCGAGGCATCCACCCAGGGCATCGTGATGGGCGTCTCAGCGCCCAGCGAGCAGCTTCTCGGCGTCTCACCCGACGGGCGACTCGTGGTCTGGAAGGGCACGAGCGGGGCCGCCCCGATCGTCGCCGGCGTCGCCGCGCTCGTGCGGTCGGCGCATCCCGATCTCGACGCGGCCAACGTGATCAATCGCATCATTCGCACGGCAACCCCCGCGGCGGGTGCCGCATCGGTGCCGGACCCGCTATACGGCTACGGCATCGTCAATGCGGCTGCCGCCGTCAGCGCGACCGTGCCGCCGGTCGCCGAGAACCCCATGGGGAGCCTCGAGGAGTGGATCCGGCTGTACCGCCGCGCCGCGGTCGATCCCATGCCCGAGCCGAGCGGCGCTGCGGTCGAACTGCCGCCGCTTCCGGCCGCCGAGCCGCCGCGGGAGGCCGCCTCACCCCTGTTCCCCAGCTGGGAGACGCTCCGATACGGCACGCTGCCGCTCGTGGCCCTCACAGTCCCTGCTATCCTTATTGCTCTCGGCGTCAACGCAACCGTCAGACGCATCAGGCGCGAGCGCACCCCGCGAGCGCCGAGACATTGAACCAAGGAGACCACACGTCGTGTCTACTGCCAGCGTGCCCCGCATTCTGATCGTCGGTGGAGGGTACGCGGGTTTTTACACCGCGTGGAAGCTTGAGAAGCTCCTCCGCCGCGGCGAAGCCGAGGTCACGATCGTCGACCCGCTCTCGTACATGACCTACCAGCCCTTCCTCCCCGAGGTGGCCGCGGGGTCGATCGAAGCCCGACACGCGGTGGTCGCGCACCGCCGGCACCTGCACCACACCAACATCGTCACGGCGAAGGTGACGGGCATCAACCACGCGAACAAGTCCGCGACGGTCACCTCGCTCACGGGCGAGTCGTGGGAGCTCGAGTACGACCACATCGTCGTCACCGCCGGTGCGGTCTCGCGCACGTTCCCGATCCCCGGCGTCGCCGACAACGCGATCGGGCTGAAGACGATCGAGGAGGCCGTCGCGATTCGTGACCGCCTCGTCTCCAACTTCGACCAGGCCTCGCTGCTGCCCCCCGGGCCCGAGCGCGATCGCCTGCTCTCGGTCACCGTCATCGGCGGTGGCTTCGCCGGGATCGAGATCTTCGCCGAGCTGCGTTCGTTCGCCTCGGCGCTGCTGAAGAGCTACCCGAACATCTCGTTCGAAGACACCCGCTTCGCGCTCGTGGAGGCGACCGGGCGCATCATGCCCGAGGTCTCGCTCAAGACCAGCGAATGGGTGCTGAAGAACCTCGCCAAGCGCGGCGCGTACGTGCACCTCGACACCCAGCTCACCTCCGCCGTCGACGGCGTGGTCGAGCTCTCCAGCGGCGAGCGCTTTGCCAGCGACCTGATCATCTGGACCGCGGGCGTCATGGCCAACCCGACCGTGGTGCGCGGCGCCGACCTGCCGGTCGACGCGCGCGGTCGCATCCGCGCGCGCGCCGACCTGCGGGTGGGCAGCGAAGACGAGATCATCGAGGGCGCCTGGACCGCGGGTGACATCTCCGCGGTGCCCGACACCTCGGGCGACGGCGTCGGCGGCTACTGCGTGCCGAACGCGCAGCACGCCGTGCGCCAGGCCAAGCTGCTCGCGGCGAACCTCGTCGCCGTGCTGCGGGACGAGACGCCTCGCGAGTACTTCCACAAGAACATCGGCGCGGTCGCCGGACTCGGATTGGGTGTCGGCGTCTTCCAGTCGGGCAACCTGGCGATCAAGGGCTTCCTCGCCTGGGTCGCGCACCGTGGCTACCACGGCCTGGCAATGCCGTCGTGGGAGCGCAAGTGGCGCGTCATCTGGGGTTGGTGGAACAACCTGTGGCTTGACCGCGACATCGTCACGCTCACGGCCGTGCAGCACCCGCGGTACGTGTTCGAGGAGTTCGCGGCGCGTCCGCGGCCCACGAACGCGACCGGCGCGATCGCCGTGATCGAGCCCGGGAAGACCGCCGCGAAGGCCGACGCGACCGCGACGGCCACCACGAAGGCGCCCGTCAAGGCGTAACGCCAATAGGGTGGATGCCTGGGCCCCCGTAGCCCAACGGCAGAGGCAGGCGACTTAAAATCGCTCCAGGTGTCGGTTCGAATCCGACCGGGGGTACGCCGCTCGAATCCAGGCCCGAGCCCCTAGGCTGGCCGCGTGAGCAATGACGATGTGCGCGCAGCACACCACGCAGAGGCAGCACGCCACACGGACGCTGCGCAGCCCGACGCGAAGCCGATGCCCGCCCCGGCGGCCGGTGACGCCTCGGCGATGATCGATCTGGCGCGCCCGACTGCCGCGCCGGCGGGGTCGTGGGCGGCGGGGCCATGGGAGGGCATGACGCGCGCGATCGCGGACCTGGACGGTCCGATCGCGACGATCAACCTCGGGGCGCTGCGCTACAACGCCCACGATCTGCTGCTGCGCGCGGCCGGCATGCCCATCCGCGTCGCGAGCAAGTCGATCCGCATCCGCGCGGTGGCCGACGCCGTGCTCGCCCTGCCGGGGTACGCCGGCATCCTCGCGTTCACCCTCCCCGAGGCGCTCTGGCTCGCCGGGCACGGTCACCGCGACATCGTGCTCGGGTACCCGAGCGCCAACAGGGCGGCGATTGCGGCGCTCGTCGCCGACCCGCAGGCAGCCGCGAGCATCACGCTGATGGTGGACGCACTCGACCAGCTCGACATCATCGATGCGGTCGCGGGCCCCGGCGCCCGGCCGCCCGTCCGCGTCGCGATCGATGCCGATGCATCCTGGCGAGCGCCCGGCCCGCTCGGGCACATCGGGGTGCGTCGCTCGCCCGTGCACACCCCCGACGAGGTGGTGGCGCTGGCCCGTGGGATCCTCGCGCGGCCCGGCTTCACGCTCGTCGGCCTCATGATGTACGAGGCGCAGATCGCCGGTCAGACCGACGATGTGGCCGGTGCGGCGGCCGAGAACGCCCTGATGCGGTGGATGAAGCGCCGCTCGCTCGCGGAGCTCGGCGACCGCCGCGGGGCGATCGTCGCGGGCGTGCGCGCGCTCGCGCCGCTGGAGTTCCTGAACGCGGGCGGCACCGGGTCGATCGAGACCTCGGTCGCGGATCCCTCGGTCACCGAGGTCACGGCGGGCAGCGGCATCCTGGGCGGGCATCTGTTTGACGCATACGCCGCATTCACCCCGGCGCCCGCGGCGGCGTTCTCGTTGCAGGTGGTGCGCAAGCCCACGCCAGACATCGCGACGATCCTGGGCGGTGGGTGGATTGCGTCGGGGCCGCCCGCGGCATCGCGCCAGCCGCTGCCGGTGTGGCCTGCGGGCCTGCGCACGCTCGGCCGCGAGGGCGCGGGCGAAGTGCAGACCCCGCTCCAGGGCGACGCCGCGCGCGGGCTGCGCGTGGGGGATCGGGTGTGGCTGCGGCACGCGAAAAGCGGCGAGCTCTCGGAGCGCGTCAACGAATTCCACCTCATCGACGGCGAGCGCGTCGTCGCGACCATCCCGTCGTACCGCGGCGAGGGAAAGGCCTTTCTATGATCCGTCCCGGCGGCAAGTGGGAGAACTGGGGCCGCACCGTGCGGGTGCGACCGCTGCGCGTCGAACGACCGCACAGCGTCGAGGCGGTGCAGCGGGCGGTCGTCGCGGCTGCGCGCAGCGGGCTGCGGGTGAAGGCGGTGGGCGCCGGGCACAGCTTCACGGGGATCGCGGTTGCCCCCGATGTGCTGCTCGATATGAGCGCGCTGCAGGGCGTGATCGACGTCGACCCGCAGCGGCAACGGGTGCGCATGTACGCCGGGACGCGGCTGCACCAGATTCCGGCGCTGCTGCGCCCGCACGGCCTCGCGATGCAGAACCTCGGCGACATCGACCGCCAGTCGATCAGCGGCGCCACCGCCACGGGCACGCACGGCACGGGTGCGGCGTTCGGGGGCATCTCGACGCAGATCGTCGGTGCGACATTCGTGGATGCCGCGGGTGAGGTGCACGCCGTGGCGGAGGACGATCCGCTGTTGCCTGCAATCGCCCTGGGCCTCGGCGCGCTCGGCATCGTCGTCGACATCACGCTCCAGTGCGTGCCCGCGTACGTGCTGCACGCCCTCGAGCGACCCGAGCCGCTTGATGCGGTCCTCGCTGAGCTGCCCGCGCGAGTCGCCGCCGCCGACCATTTCGAGTTCTACTGGTTTCCGCACACCGAGACGGCGCTCACCAAGACCGACACGCGTCTGCCCGCCGATGCCCCGCGCCGGCCGCTGCCGGCGCTCGGCAGATGGGTCGACGAGACGCTGCTGTCGAACGGGCTGTTTCGGGTGGTCTGCGCCCTCGGCACCGTCATCCCGGCGATCATCCCGGCATTCGCGCGCATTGCCGTGCGGGCGACGGGCAACCGCGAGTACACCGATGTCTCGAACCGGGTGCTCACGCAGCGCCGTACGGTGCGCTTTCGCGAGATGGAGTACGCGATCCCCGCCGAACACGTGGGTGCCGCGCTCGGTGAGCTGCGGGCACTGATCGCCGAGCGCCGCTGGCGCATCTCGTTTCCGGTCGAGGTGCGCTTCGCGGCATCCGATGATCTGTGGCTCTCGACCGCGTACGGGCGGGCGAGCGCGTACATCGCCGTGCACCGGTATCACCGCGAGAATCCGAGCGAGTACTTCGAGGGCTTCGAGCGCATCATGCTCGCGTATGGCGGGCGGCCGCACTGGGGGAAGATGCACACGCTGGATGCCGCGCAGCTGGCCGAGCGCTACCCGCGCTTTGCTGACTTCGTAGCGGCGCGCGACCGTCTCGATCCCGAGGGACGCTTCACGAACACGTACCTGGATCGCGTGCTCGGGGTGCCGCCGCAGCGCCGGTGAGCGGCCCAGACTGCCAGGGGGCGCGCAGATCACGCGGCTAGGATGAACTGACCGTCGGCTGAACTTGGCAGGAGATGCAATGCCCTGGGAATGGATTGTCCCCGCTGTAATCGTGGTTGCGCTCGTCGTGATCTTCGGCATCTACCTCTGGGCGACCTACAACTCGCTCGTACAGCTGAACGTGCGCGTCGAGGAGGCGTGGAGCGACATCACGGTGCAGCTCAAGCGCCGCGCCGATCTCGTCCCGAACCTCGTCGAGTCGGTCAAGGGCTACGCCGCGCACGAGAAGACGGTGTTCGAGAATGTGACCCGCGCGCGCGCAGAGACGCTCTCGGCCCAGGGCCCGATCGAGTCGGGGGTCGCCGAGGGGCACATGCAGCAGGCGCTCAAGAGCCTGTTCGCCGTCTCGGAGGGCTACCCGCAGCTGTTGGCCAGCCAGAACTACCTGCACCTGCAGCAGCAGCTCGTCGACACCGAAGACAAGGTGCAGGCCTCGCGGCGCTTCTACAACGGCGGCGTGCGCGAGCTGAACACCAAGATCAAGACGTTCCCGAACAACATGTTCGCCCGCGGACTCGGCTTCCACGAGCGCGACTTCTTCGAGGTCGTCGACGGCGCCTCGATCGCCGAGCCACCGCGCGTGCAGTTCTAGCTCGGGCGCGCGGGCGCGCCCGAGGCTGCGGCGCCCGCGGTGCGCGCGGCCGATGGCGGGGCCGTCACCACAGTTCGAGCACCAGCCCGTCGAGCGTGAACCGCAGACTGCCGCGCACACCCCAATCGCTGTCACGGTAGCTGACGGATGCCTCGGCCCCCGCGTCGTCGATGCCCCGAGCCGTCGCCACCAGCGTGCCGCCCGTCGCGGCGAACCCGCGGCCGTCGTCGGCGAGCGCCAGCACGGGCTCGGCGTCGACGCGGAACGTCAGCGCGTGAAGCGCGGTGAGGTCGGCGGCCCACGGCACCCGAATGCCGCAATGCGCGGGCACGGCGTCCGTGGGCGTCGTGCACGAGGCCAGGTACGCGCGAAGCTGCGCGTCTGCGGCGGCCCGCGCCTCGGGGCGAAGGGTCGGCACAAGCGCGACGGTGACGGGATCGCCGCCGGTGACCGCTAGGGTCTCGCCGCCGGCGAGCAGCGCGGCGGGCGCCGGGGCCAGCGTGTAGACGGCGGGCAGCAGGGCGAGCGTCGTCGCGGGGTCGTCCGTCATTCCCGCGTCATACGGCAGGACGAGGCCGGCACCGCCGCTCGGCGCCGCACCCTCGGCGCCGCCGATCGTGACGCCCGCGCCGATCGCGCTGTGCACGCGCACCTGGGTCGTGAGCGGGCGTGCGATGAGCCAGGTGCCCGTCGCATTCGACAGGGCCAGCGTGGCGGCGTGCTGCGCGCCGTCGAGGGTGAAGGTGACCTCGGCGGTGGCATCCGTGCCCCGCTCGGTGAGCGAGTCGACGCCGGCGGCCGAGATCCATTCCGCGGCCGCAGCGAGGGCGTCGGCGGCCCGCACCGGATCGTCGGCTGCGCCCGGGACCGTGAGCGCGCCCGCCGCGGCCCCGTCACCGCGGGCGAGTGCCGCCAAATACGCCTCGGCCGCGGCGGCCGGACCGCTCGGCCGGGGGAGGAGGGTGAAGACGATCAGCCCGCCCACGATCAGCAGCACCGCGGCGATCGCCGCGACTCGGCCC
>JAGQTK010000074.1 GCA_020439065.1 Microthrixaceae bacterium | reverse complement strand
GAGCCCCACCTCGTCGGCGAGCACCGCCTCGTCAACGACGTTACGGATCGTCTCGGCATCCGAGAGCAACCGGCCGTCGGCGTCGCGGGTGACGTCGCCGAACGTGTCGAGCCCGAGCTCGATGTCGGCGGGGTTGATCGGGCTGCGGGTGGCCTGCGTCTGCATGGGCGGCGCTCCTTCTGCTGTTCATACGGGTGTAACCGGATGCTCGCGGCGGCTTTCCCGGGGTGCGTTCGCGTACCCCGTACCGCGCCGCGCACCTCGCGCCGGCCTCCCCACGAGCGTAGGGTGCTGCGCATGACGGCGCCACGCTCTGAGCCACGGCCCCCTTCCGCATCGGGCGGGAGGTTCGCCGACCGGACCGACGCGGGGACACGCCTCGCGCCCCTCGTTGCGCAGGGCGTGACGCGAGGCGCCATCGTGCTCGGGATCCCGCGGGGCGGCGTCGTCGTGGCGGCTGCGGTCGCCGATCGGCTCGAGCTGCCGCTCGGGGTGGTGGTCGTGCGCAAGCTCGGTGCGCCCGGCAACGAGGAGTACGCCGTGGGCGCGATCGCCGAAGGCGTGCGCGTGCTCGACGAGCAGAGCGTGCGCGCGCTGGCGCTCTCCGCGGACGCGCTCGGGGTCGTGGAGGCCCGGGAGCGCGAGGAGCTCGCGCGGCGCGCGTCGCGATACGCGGCGGGGAATGCCGCCGACCTCCGCGGGCGCGAGGTCGTGATCGTCGACGATGGGATCGCCACGGGATCGACCGCGATCGCCGCGTGCCGGGCCGTCAGGGCACGCGGCCCCGCACGCATCGTGCTGGCCACACCGGTCGCCCCGGCGGACTGGCGTCCGCCCACCGGAGTGGTGGACGCATACCTGTGCCTCGTGCCGGCGCCGGATTTCTGGGCGGTCGGGCAGTTCTACGAGCGGTTCGAGCAAACCAGCGACGCCGAGGTCGAGCGGCTGCTCGGCGCGACACCGAACGAGTGACAGCCCCCGGATCGTCAGCTCCCCCAACGGCGCCGCCGCTCGAGCTCGACGTCGAAGGTGGCCGCCCCGGAGGCGCCGACGCTCAGCCGAGCAGCGTGGCCCGCAGCGTGTCGAGCCCGACGCCGCCCAGATCGAGCGCGCGCTTGTGGAACGCCTTGATGTCGAACGCGGCGCCCTCGCGGGCCCGCACCTCATCGCGCACGTTCTCCCACAGCCGCTGGCCGACCTTGTAGCTGGGCGCCTGCCCGGGCCAGCCGAGGTAACGGTTCACCTCGTAGCGCACGAAGGCCTCCGGCATGTTGACGTTGCCCATCATGAAATCGAGCGCGTACTCGGCATCCCACACCCCGGTGCCATCCAGGCGCGGCTTGCCAAGGTGCACACCGATGTCGAGCACCACGCGCGCGGCGCGCATCCGCTGCCCATCCAGCATCCCGAGCCGATCCGCAGGATCGTCGAGGTACCCGAGCTGCTCCATCAGCCGCTCCGCGTACAACGCCCAGCCCTCGGCATGGCCCGACGAGCCGGCCAGCAGGCGCCGCCAGCTGTTGAGCTGCGCACGGTTCGCCGTCGCCTGCCCGATCTGCAGGTGATGCCCGGGCACACCCTCGTGGTACACGGTGGTGAGCTCGCGCCACGTATCGAACTCGGTCACGCCCTCCGGCACCGACCACCACATGCGGCCTGGGCGCGAGAAGTCCTCGCTCGGCCCGGTGTAGTAGATCCCGCCCTCCTGCGTCGGTGCGATCAGGCACTCGAGCGTGCGGATCTCGTCGGGAATATCGAAGTGCGTCGCCGCAAGGCCCGCCACCGCGCGGTCGCTCGTCTCCTGCATCCACCGCTGCAGCGCCTGCGTGCCGTGCAGCTTGCGGGAGGCATCGTTCTCGAGAAACTCGATCGCCTCCTGCACGGTGGCGCCGGGCTTGATCTCGTTGGCGATCGCCTCCTGCTCGGCGACCATGCGGGCGAGTTCCTCGATGCCCCATTCGTAGGTCTCATCGAGGTCGACGGTCGCGCCGAGGAAGCGGCGCGACGCGAGGGCGTACATCTCGCGCCCCACCCCATCACGCTCGCCCGCCACGGGGACGAGGGCACCGCGCAGAAACTGCGCGAGTCGGTCGTATGCGCCGCGGGCCGCGTCGGCGTTGGCGCGCAGCTCGCGGCGCAGCGCGGCGGGCAGCTCGCCCGCGGTCGGGGATGCCTCGGCGGCAAACGTCGCGAAGAACCCATCGCCGTCCGTGTACCGGGCGATCTGCGTGATCACCTCCGTCACCTGCCGGCGCGCGGGCACGACGCCCTCGCGGATACCCTCGCGCAAGGTCTCGACGTAGCCGTCGATCGCCTCGGGCAGCGCGCGCATGCGGCGCGCGATGGTCGCCCAGTCTTCTTCGGTCTCTTGCGGCATCAGGTCGTAGACCGAGCGCAGCTGCTGGGCCGGCGATTCGATGACGTTCAGATCGCGCAGGTGGGTCTTCGCGTCGAACTGCTCGAGCATGAGGCCGAGGTCGGAAGACAGATCGGTCTTGGTCACCACGTCCACCTCGTCGACGGGCTCGAGTGCCCCGAGCGCCGCGACCGTGCGCCGCGCCGCGGCCGCAAGCGCATCGTGGCCCGCCGGCGACTGATCCGCGTGGCGGTCATTGGCGGCGGTGCGCCCGACATAGGTGCCGACCTCTGGCACCTGCGCTACGAGGGTGTCTACCCACGCCTCCGCAACCTGGTCGATCGCGGTCTGGGGTCGCTGCGCACTGGTCATGCTTCGAGCCTACGACCGCGCAGAACGCGCCGCCAATCGCCCCTCGGCCGGTGCGCCGATCGCGCTAGTGCGCGGCCTCGTCCCAGTTGGCGCCGCGGCCCAGCTGCACATCGAGCGGCACCGACAGCTGCGCCGCGCCCGCCATCTGCTCACACACGATCCGCTCTGCGGCATCCCACTCCCCCGCCGCGACCTCAACGACGAGCTCATCGTGGATCTGCATGAGCACCCGCGAGCGCAGGCCCTCCGCCTTGATGTCGGCGTCGATGCGGCACAGCGCGATCTTCATGATGTCTGCGGCGCTGCCCTGAATCGGGGCGTTCAGCGCCGCGCGCTCTGCGTTCTCGCGCTGCACGCGGTTCGTGCTGTTGATGTCAGGGAACGGGCGACGCCGCCCGAAGATCGTCGTCGTGTACCCGTCCTCCTTGGCCTGCATCACCGAGCCGCGCAGGTAGTCACGCACGGCGCCGAAGCGCTCGAAGTAGCCCGTCATCAGCGATTTCGCCTCGGACTGATCGATGCGCAGCTGCTTCGCGAGGCCGAATGCGCTCAGTCCGTACACCAGCCCGTACGACATCGCCTTCACCTTGGTGCGCATTGCCGGCGTGACGTCTGCCGTCGCCACCCCGAACACCTGCGCACCCACGTAGCGGTGCAGGTCCTCCCCCGCGTTGAATGCCTCGATCAGCCCCGGATCTCCCGAGAGGTGCGCCATGATGCGCATCTCGATCTGCGAGTAGTCGGCTGTCAGGAGCGTCTCGTACCCCTCGCCCACGTGGAACGCGGCGCGGATGCGACGACTCTCTTCCGTGCGCACCGGGATGTTTTGCAGATTGGGGTCGGCGCTCGAGATGCGTCCCGTCGTGCTTCCCGTCTGCACGTACGTCGTGTGGATGCGGCCGGTGTCGTCGATCGCGGCGTCCAGCGTCTCGATGATCTGCCGAAGCTTCGTCGCCTCCCGATGCTGCAGCAACAGATCGAGGAAGGGATGCGGGTTGCTCTCCTGAAGCTTCACCAGCTCGGCGGCGTCGGTCGAGTGCCCGGTCTTCGTCGCCCGCGTCTTGGGCATCTCGAGCTGGGTGAACAGCACCTCCTGCAGCTGCTTAGGCGAGCCGAGGTTGACCTCGCGCCCGATCACCTCGAAGGCGCGGGCCGCGAGCTCGCTCGCGCGGGCCGCGAGCTCGACGGAGAAGGTCGAGAGCTGCTCGTGTGAGACGGCGACACCGGCAAGCTCCATTCGGGCAAGCGCCATGAGCGTCGGCATCTCGATGTCGACCAGCACGCGAAGCGAGCCCGGGTCGAGTTCATCGCGCAAGGCATCGGCGACCCGCAGCGCGTACCAGGCGTGCAGCGCGGGGCTCGGTTCCTCGGTCTCGGGGATCAGCTGGTTCGGGTCGCCCTGCGGCAGCGTCTCGCCGAGGAAGCGGTCGACGAGGTCGGCGAGCGTCTTATCGGGCAGGGTGGGCGTGCGCACCCAGCCCGCGATCAGCGTATCGAACGCGAGGCCGGAGATCGCCACGCCCGCGCGGCTGAGCGCACGCACCTGCGGCTTCGCGTCGTGGAAGATCTTCGGCGCATCCGATGCCAGCCACGCCTCGAACGGTGCGACATCCACACTGCCGATCGTCCACGGCAGCTCCACCGCCTCGCTCGCGGTCGCGAGCCCCGCCGAGACGATCCTGCCGCCGATCGTGCGCACTTCGACGGCGATCCCCAGCGGGCTGGATGCGGTGGCGCGCACGAGCCAGGCCTCGAGTTCTTCGTCGAGCAGGCCCTGCACGGTCGGTGCGGTGATGGATGCCGCACCCGCAGCACCAGGGACGCTGCCGGCATCGATCCCCTCCAAATCGAGCACGCGCTGGAGCATCGTCTTGAACTCGAGCCGCGCGAACACATCGCGAACGGCGCTCGCGTTCATCGGCTGCACCGCCAGCTCCGCGGGCCCGACCGGGAGCTCGACATCGTTGACGAGGCGGTTCAGGCGGCGATTGCGCTCGGCGTTCTCGCGATGCTCCCGGAGGTTGGCACCCACGACGCCCTTGATCTCATCGGCGTGGGCGAGGATCTCCTCGAGCGAGCCGAACTGATTGATCCACTTGACCGCGGTCTTCTCGCCGACCTTGGGGATGCCGGGCAGGTTGTCGCTCGTCTCACCGACGAGTGCCGCGATCTCGGGATACTGCTCCGGGCGCACGCCGTACTTCTCGAACACCGCCTCGGGATCGTAACGCTTGAGCTGCGACACGCCCTGCACCGAGGGGTACAAGAGGGTCACATCGTCGTTGACGAGCTGGATGGTGTCGCGATCGCCCGACACCACGAGCACGTGGTACCCCGCCGCGTCGCCCTGCGCCGCGAGGGTGGCGAGGATGTCGTCGGCCTCGTAATCCTCCTTCTGCAGCGTCACGATGTTCATCGCCGCGAGCGCCTCCTGCAGGAGGGGGATCTGCCCCTTGAACTCTGCCGGGGTCTCGTTGCGGGTGCCCTTGTACTCGGGGTATTCGCGGGTGCGGAACGATTGCCGCGACATGTCGAACGCGACCGCCATGTGGCTCGGCTTCTCGGCCTTGATGAGGTTGATCAGCATGGCCAGGAAGCCGTGGATCGCGTTCGTGTGCTGGCCATCGCGCGTGCGAAAACTCTCCACCGGCAGCGCGAAGAACGCGCGGTACGCGAGCGAATGCCCGTCGACGATCAGGAGGGTAGGCTTTTCGGAATCCGACACCCCTCAAGCCTACCGGCGGCGCGCGCCCGCCTCGAAGGAGAATTCCGCATGTCGACCGATACCTCCGCGACCCCCACCACCACCGAGACCGCGCCCACCGCGAAGCGCTCGCACGGCGGCGACCTCGGCGCGCGCATGGGTCTCGAGGTCACCGAGTTGACCGTTGACCGTGCGGTCGCGACGATGCCCGTCGCGGGAAACACGCAGCCGATGGGGATCATGCACGGCGGCGCATATGTCGTGCTCGGCGAATCCCTCGGCTCGATGAGCGCGAGCCTGCACGCCGGTCCCGGTCGCTATGCGGTCGGCATCGACATCAACGCCACGCACACGGGCTCGGCCCGCTCGGGGATCGTGACCGGCGTCTGCACCCCCGTGCACCTCGGCCGCACGCTCACCGTGCATGAGATCGTCGTCACCGACGAGACGGGGCGCCGCTGCTCGACCATCCGGATCACCAACATGATCCTGGATCGCCCGAAGCAGGCCTGACGCGCAGCAACGAGAAACGGCCCGCACTGCGGGCCGTTTCTCGTTCATCCTGCGTGGGGCAGGCTAGTCCTTCTTGGGTGCGAGCTGCTCGATGATCGCCTTTGCCACATCCTGCATGGTCAGTCGGCGATCCATCGAAGCCTTCTGAATCCAGCGGAAGGCCTCGGGCTCGGTGAGCCCCATCTTCTCGTTCAGCAGCCCCTTGGCACGATCCACCAGCTTGCGGGTCTCGAAGCGCTCGACGAGGTCGCCGACCTCGGCCTCGAGCGTGATGATCTGCTGGTAGCGGCTCAGCGCGATCTCGATCGCGGGGAGCAGGTCGTTGGGCGTGAACGGCTTGACCACATAGGCGAGTGCGCCGGCCTCGCTCGCGCGCTCGACCAGTTCCTTCTGGCTGAACGCGGTGAGCAGCACGACGGGGGCGATGTGTGCCTTGTTGATGCGCTCGGCGGCGCTGATGCCATCCAGCTGCGGCATCTTCACATCCATGATCACAAGATCGGGGCGAAGCTCAGTGGCGAGGGCCACCGCGGTCTCCCCGTCACCCGCCTCGCCGACAACTTCGAATCCGTTGTCACGAAGGATCTCGACGATGTCGAGGCGGATCAGCGATTCGTCTTCTGCGACGACAACGCGGCGAGGGGTAGCCGCCGCGGGCGGGATGGTTTCTGGCTCAGTCACCCTTGCATCTTACGATATGGTCTTACAGGTACGTACGCCGGTGTGGCGGAATGGTAGACGCGGGGCACTCAAAATGCTTTGCTCGCAAGGGCGTGCGGGTTCGAGTCCCGCCACCGGTACGTGAAAAAGGCCGTCCCTCGGGACGGCCTTTCACGTGCGACGGGGGTACCCGCGAACGGGCGAACTACGTGCGCGCGGCCGTGTACGCCGGCGCGGCGCCGTGTACGGCATCCCCCACCTTGTGCACACGGATGTCGTTGGTCGAGCCGATGATCCCGGGAGGCGAACCCGAGATCACCACGACTTTGTCGCCCACCTGCGCCTTGCCCGACGCCAGCAGGTTCTGGTCGATCTGCAGGTACATCAGGTCGGTGTGCTCGACCCGCTCGACGAGCGTGGTCTGCACGCCCCAGGTCAGCGAGAGCCGGCGGCGGATCCCGGGTTCCGGTGTGAAGGCGAGCATGGGGATGTTGGAGCGCAGCCGCGACATGCGGCGCGCGGAATCACCCGACTCGGTGAAGATGCACAGGTACTTGGCGCGCACGAAGTTCGCCACCTCGACGGCGGCCATGGTGATCGCCCCGCCCTGCGTGCGCGGCGTCATGTTCAGTGGCGCGATGCGCTCGAGCCCGTGCTCCTCGGTCGAATCGACGATGCGCGCCATCGTCTCAACCACCTGCACCGGGTACTTTCCGATGCTCGTCTCGCCACTGAGCATCACCGCATCCGCACCATCGAGCACGGCGTTCGCGACGTCGCTCGTCTCCGCGCGCGTGGGTACGGGGTTATCGATCATCGACTCCAGCATCTGCGTGGCGACGATGACGGGCTTGGCCATGCGGCGCGCGAACTCCACGGCCTTTTTCTGCACGATCGGCACGGCCTCCAGGGGCAGCTCCACGCCGAGGTCTCCGCGGGCGACCATGATGCCGTCGAACGCGTCGACGATCTCTTCGAGGTGCTCGACGGCCTGCGGCTTCTCGATCTTCGCGATCACGGGGATGCGGCGGCCCTCTTCGTCCATGATGAAGTGCACCCGCTGCACGTCCTGCGCATCACGCACGAACGAGAGCGCGATCAGGTCGGCGCCGATGCGCAGCGCCCAGCGCAGATCCTCCTCGTCCTTCGCGCTCAGCGCGGGGACGTTCACGGCGACGCCGGGCAGGTTGATGCCCTTGTTGTCGGAGACGTTGCCGGCCACGATCACCCGGGTGGTCACGACCGTGTCATCGGCCGACACCACCTCGACGCGGACCCGGCCGTCGTCGATGAGGAGGAAATCGCCGGGCTTGACGTCGTTCGGAAGCCCCTTGAACGTCGTCGAGACGATCTCCTTCGTGCCCAGGATGTCGTCAGTGGTGATCTTGAACGTGTCGCCGACCTCGAGAAAGTGCGGGCCCGCCGCAAACTTGCCGAGCCGGATCTTCGGGCCCTGCAGGTCGACGAGCACCGCCACCGAGCGGCCCGCGTCCTCCGCGGCCTTGCGCACATGGGCGTAGCTGAGCTCGTGCACCGAGTGCTCGCCGTGGCTGAGGTTCAGGCGCGCCACATCGACGCCCGCATCGATGATCGCTCGCACGGTGGCGAACGTCGAGGTTGCGGGTCCAAGTGTGGCGACGATTTTCGCGCGTCTCATGGCGATGCTCCAGGGTGACTCCAGGGGTGAAGTAAGGATGCGGCACTCTCGCACCCGCATCCGTACGTGCCCCAAGCCTACGCGGGGTGTAGACCGATGGCGACGTCACCGGGCGCAACCGGGAACGGAAGCTCCGATGAACCCATGAGGAACGCATCCACCCTCGCCGCGGCCGCGCGGCCCTCGGCGATCGCCCACACGATGAGCGACTGGCCACGACCGGCGTCACCCGCGACGAAGACGCCGTCGACCGAGGACATGTAGGAGGCGTCCCGCACGACGTTGCCACGCTCGTCGAGGTCCACCGCGAGCTGCTCGACCAGGCCGGGCCGCTCCGGACCGGTGAAGCCCATCGCGATCAGCACCAGGTCGGCGGGGATCTCGCGCTCGGTGCCCTCGACCGGCGCGAACTTCCCCCCCTCGAAGGTCACGTCGACCAGCCGGAGCGCCCGGACGTTGCCGTCCTCGTCGCCCACGAACTCGGTGGTCGAGACACCGTAGACCCGCTCCCCCGCC
>JAGQTK010000073.1 GCA_020439065.1 Microthrixaceae bacterium | reverse complement strand
CCTCGCCGCTGGGCGCCGCCACCGCCTGGGTCGAGACCACCGACCCGAACACCGGTGAGGCCGTGCTGCGCGATCCCGACACGATGGACACCTTCGTCGACAGCTCCTGGTACTTCTTGCGCTTCCTGTCGCCGAACGACGCCACACGGGCGTTCGATCCGGCTGAGGCATCCACCTGGGCGCCCGTCGACTCGTACATCGGCGGCGTCGAGCACGCGATCCTGCATCTGCTGTACGCGCGCTTCATCACGAAGGCGCTGTTCGACATGGGGCTCGTGGACTTCACCGAGCCGTTCTCGCGCCTGGTGAACCAGGGCATGGTGTTGCTCGACGGCGCGAAGATGTCGAAGAGCAAGGGCAACCTGGTCGAGTTCTCGGAGCAGTTGCACAGCCACGGCGCCGACGCGGTGCGCGTCGCGCTGCTGTTCTCGGGCCCGGTCGAGGACGACATCGATTGGAAGGACGTCTCGACCACGGGCGCCGCGAAGTTCTTGGCCCGCGCGTGGCGCGTGGCACAGGACGTCGCGACTGGGCCCGGCGCCGACCCGGCAGGCGGCGACCAGACGGTTCGCCGCGTGACGCACCGCCTGCTCGCCGATGCACCGGGCCTGATCGAGGCGACGAAGTTCAACGTCGTCGTCGCACGACTGATGGACCTCGTCAACGTCACCCGCAAGGCGATCGATTCGGGTGCCGGCGCCGCCGACCCCGCCGTGCGCGAGGCCGCCGAGGTCATCGCGACGGTGCTCGACCTGTTCGCGCCATATACCGCCGAAGACATGTGGGAGCTGCTCGGGCACTCCGGCTCGGTCGGGCTTGTGGAGTGGAAGAGCGCCGAGCCCGGGCTGCTCGTCGACGAGCTCGTCACCGCGGTCGTGCAGATCGGCGGCAAGGTGCGTGCCTCGCTCGAGGTTCCCGCCGACATCGGCGCCGACGCGCTGGAAGCGCTCGCGCTTGCCGACCCCCGCGTGCAGCACCAGCTCGAGGGCAAGCAGGTCATGAAAGTGATCGTGCGCGCCCCGAAGATCGTGAGCATCGCGGTGAAGCCGCTGGGCTGAGCCGCGGCGCGCGGCGCAGCCCGGCGCCCGGCCTCAGGCTCGGAAGAATGTCTCGGCGACGCGGGAGAGGTCGTAGAGGTCGCTGACACCGGCGAGCTCCCGCGCGGAGTGCATCGACAGGATCGGGATCCCGACGTCCACCGTGCGGATGCCGAGGCGCGTGGCCGTGATCGGGCCGATCGTCGAACCGCAGGGCACGGCGTTGTTCGAGACGAACTCCTGGCTCGTGACGCCGGCGGCCTCGCACCATCCGTTCCACGCGGCCGCACCCGCGGCATCCGTCGCATAGCGCTGGTTCGCGTTGATCTTGAGGATCGGACCGGAGCCGAGCACGGGCTGGACCACCGGGTCGTGTTTCTCGGCGTAGTTGGGGTGCACGGAATGCCCCACATCGCTCGAGACGCACCACGAGGCGGCGAGCGCCCGCAACTGCTGCTCGCGGTCGGCGCCGAGTGAGAGCCACACGCGCTCGAGCGCATCCGAGAGGAAGGGGCCGGCGGCGCCGGATCGGGTTTCGGAGCCGATCTCCTCGTGGTCGAAGACGGCGAGCATCGCGATGTGTGGGGCGTCGTGTCCCTCGGCGGCGCGTTCGAGGGCGACGACGCCCGCGTGCACCGAGGCCAGATCGTCGAGGCGGCCGGAGGCGAAGAACACGCCGTCGCGGCCGAAGATCGCGCCCCGCGCCGCGTCGGCGGTCACGACGTCGTAGCCGCGGATCCGAGCCGCGTCGACGCCCGCCTCGCGAGCGAGCTCGCCGAGGATGTCGGCGGAGTCGGCCGTGCCGAGGCCCCACACGGGCTGCGTCTGGCTCTGCTTGTGCAGCGCGAGATGCTCGTTCGCCTCCCGGTCGAGGTGGATCGCGAGCTGCGGCAGGCGCAGCAGAGGGCCGGTCGCGGCCAGCGCGCTGGTGCCGTCATCGAGCACGAGCCGCCCCGCGAGCACGAGCTCACGGTCGAGCCACGAGTTCAGCAGCGGCCCGCCGTAGATCTCGACGCCGGCCTGCAACCAGCCGAGGCGCCCGATGGTGGGCTTGGGCTTGAGCTTGAAGCCGGGCGAGTCGCTGTGCGCGCCGAGAATGTGCACGGCGGTCGTGGCGGTCGCCGAACGCGGCACCACCCAGGCGATGGTCGCGCCATCACGCACGACGACGTAGCTGCCACCGGCGGGGGCGGGCCATGGCTCCCCCTCGTCCAGGCGGGTGAACCCCGCCTCCTCCAAGCGCCTGGCGGCCTCGGCCGCCGCGTGGAAGCTCGAGGGCGACGCGGCGACGAACGCGGCCAGATCCTCGGCGTGCGCGGCCGCGGCGGGCGACGGCGTGGTCGGTGCAGGAGCGGGAGCGGTGTTCTTGGGCACGGACGGCCCTCCTTCGTGGCTGGCGGTGCTTCGATCGTAGTTCAGCGCTCTCACAGCGCATTCATCGCCGAGCCTGCCGTTCTCGCAGGACCGCGGGCCATGATGAAGATGTGTCCCTTCCTCGCGCTGCCGCAGCTGCCCCCGGCGTGCTGCCGCGCATGCTGTACGTCGAAGACGAGGCAGAGATCGCAGAGATCCTCATCGAGGTGCTCGCCGACGAGTACGACATCGACCATGCCGCGAGCGGCGAGGAGGGGCTCCGGCTCGCGCTCGGTCGTCGCTACGACGTGCTGCTGATTGATCGGCGGCTGCCGGGGCTCACGGGGGTGGAGCTTGTCGAGGCGATCCGCACCGCACGCATCGCGACCCCGGCCCTCATGCTCACCGCACTCGGGGCCATCGACGATCGCGTGAGTGGGCTGGATGCCGGTGCCGACGACTACCTCGTCAAGCCGTTCGATTTCGCCGAGCTGCGCGCCCGCCTCCGAGCGCTGCGCCGCGGGCGCGGGGCGGGCGATCGCCGCGAGCTCGGCGAGTGGATCTTCACGCCCGCCTCGCAGGCGCTGTATTCGCCGGACATCGGGCGGATCGCCCTCACGCAGGCCGAATCCGAGCTGCTCGAGCTGCTCAGCTCCAGCCCGGAGCACGTGTTCACCCGCGACGAGATCCTCGACGCCGTCTTCCCGGGCGGCTCGGCCACCACCGTCGACACCTACGTGCACTACATCCGGCGCAAGTCGACGCCCGAGATCATCGAAACCGTCCGCGCCCGCGGGTACCGAAGCGGGGCGCCGCGATGAGCGCGCGGATGGATGCCGCAGCCGCCGCCGATCGTCGCCGCGTGCAGCGCGCTGCGCTGCGCGCGGGGCTGTGGGTGGCCGCGGCGTCGGCGGCGGTGGTCGCAGCCATCATCGCGATCATCGTCGTCGTCATGCTCGCGACCGCCCGTCCGGAGCGCGGTCCCCACGGCAGCCGCGGCGGCCGCGGGCAGCGCGTGGTCGATCTCGACAGCCTCGTGCCCGTGGCCATCGCGGTCGGTGTGCTGGGGGTGCTGGTGCTCGGCGTCATCGCCTGGTGGGCGTCCCGGCGCGCGGCACAGCCCCTGGCTGATGCGCTGCGGGTACAGCGCGCCTTCGTCGCAGACGCGAGCCACGAACTGCGCACCCCGCTGACGACGCTCACCAGCCGCATCCAGCTCGCGCAGCACAGGGCCCAGCGCGGCGGCGACGTCGGCACCGTGCTTGACGGGCTGCGCAACGACGCGGCGGTGATGGACGCGGTGCTCAGCGACCTGCTCCAGGCTGCTGAGTTCGCGGGTGCACGCCCGAGCGACCGCACGGCGACGGCATCCGTGCCGGGCGCCGCGCATGACGCGATCGCCGTCATCGAGCCGCGGGCCGCCGCGCGCGGCGTACGCGTGGCGCTCGAGGCCCCCGCGGCCCTCGAAGTGGCCGCCGAGCACGCGTCGCTGTCGCGGGCGCTCATCGCGCTGCTCGACAACGCGGTGCGGCACTCGCCGGACGGTGCGCAGGTGCGCGTGCTGGCGCACCGGGCAGGGGCGCGGGTCGAGATTCGCGTCGTCGACCAGGGCGGCGGCATCGTCGGGATCCCGCCGGAGCGGCTGTTCGAGCGCTTCGCGCGCGCGGCGGATGCCGGGGGTACCCCGGCTGCTGATGCACAGGGCGGTGCGGCGCCGGGTGGCGATGCACGTGGCGGTGTGGCGGGGGAGCGCCGCGGCTTCGGCCTGGGCCTTGCGCTGGTTCGCGACATCGCCATGCGCTTCGGTGGGAGCGTGCGGGTGGAGCGCACCTCGCCGGAGGGGACGACCTTCCTGCTCGAGCTCCCCGCTCCCGCCGCCCGGTGAGCACGCACGTCGTGCGTGGCTGAGAGATCGGCCTCACGATGCTATGAGCTTGCTGGGACCGGTCGACTCTTGGTGCTTCCTTGGAGTTGCGGGGCGATGGTGGCCTCATGTCACAGACCACTCCTGAACCACAAGACCAGACGCCCGGTTCCGCGAACACCGGGCCCGAGCACGACGCGGCGGCGTCCCCCGCCGGCACCTCCGAGACACCCGGCGGCTCCGGCGGTGTCGCGGATCCCGATGCCGCGACCGCATCCGAGGCCGCCGGCGCACCCGCCGGCGCACCCGCCGGCGCACCCGCCGGCGTCGCAGGCTCGGAGGCGGAGCCCACGCCATTCCTGCGGCGCACGTGGGTGCGCGTGACCGGCGCGGCGGTTGCGACCGTCCTGCTGCTCGGCATCGGCTTTGCCGGCGGTGTGGCCGCCGGCGACACCCTCTCGCACGAGCGCGGGCACGGTGGCTCGAGCCAGGGCAACGGCGGCGGCTCCACGGGATTCGAGCACGGTCGCCACGGTCACGACCATGGCGAGCGTGGGGGCGACCGCGAGGGGAACCGGCAGCAGGGCGGGTCTACCGAAGGGCGCGAGAGCACGCCCCGCGGCGACCGCGGCGACCGCGGCTCGGACACGGGCCCGCAGCTGCGCCCCACCCCGGGTGCGCCCGCTCCCGGCACCGTGCCGACGCCCAGCACCGTGCCGACGCCCGGCACCGACACAACCCCCGGCACCGACACCGGCGTGGAGCCCGGCACCGAAGGCTGAGTCCGGGCGCGACGCACCCGCCCTCCCCAGTGCATCCGGGCAGCGCGATGCTCCCCGATCGTTCGGGTGGGCGGGGCGGGCGGATGCCACGCTCCTAGCGTGCAGGCATGGCAGGTGATCCCGATCCGCACGCGTCCGCGCCGCCGCGCACCCGTCTTGCCGTGGGCGCCGTCATCGCGATCGTGTTGCTGGCGCTGTCTGCGACCGTCGCGCTCGCGTTGCTGCGCGGGTTCGGCGCGCCGAGCGAGTCCCTTCCGCTCGATCGCGGTGCCGAGCCCGCGCCTGGTGGCGGTGGGTTCTCGGGCGACGCGGGGCCCGCGAGTGGGGAAGACGCCGGCGCGGGCCCCTCGACGAGCGCGCAGGGCGAGCTCTACGTGCACGTGTTTGGTGCCGTACACGCTGCGGGCCTGTATCGCCTCGGCGTCGGGGCCCGAGTGGTCGACGCGGTGGCGGCCGCGGGCGGGTTCTCGGACGACGCTGATCCCGGCGCCGTGAATCTTGCTCGGCCGCTCAGCGACGGCGAACAGCTCTACCTCCCGACGACGGAAGAAGCGCGGGCGGCGCGCGAGCTCGCCGGGCCCGGCAACCCCGGCGGCGCGCCGGGGGCCGCGGCCGCCGGTGACCGGCTCAACCTCAACACGGCAACGCTGGAGCAACTGGATGCCCTGCCCCGGATCGGGCCGGCGATGGCGCAGCGCATCGTGCAGTGGCGCGAGGCGCACGGCCGCTTCACGAGCGTCGAAGACCTGCTCGCGGTGCCCGGGATCGGTGAGCGAACGCTCGAGAACCTGCGCGCCCTGGTGTTCGTATGAGTGGTGTTCGTATGACCCGTGTTCGTATGACCTGTGTTCGTATGGGCGGCCTCGCGCGCGCTGCCACGGCCGCGCGGCACGCTCCGGCTCTGACACCGGCTTCGATTCCGATTCCGACACCGGCTCCTGCTCCTGCTCCGGCTCCGACACCGGCGCCGGCAGCCGTGCCCGGGATCCGCAGGCGCGGGTCCGGCCCGCGCGCGGAGCACGAGGCGCGAGGGTGAAACGCGACCTGCGGCTCGTGCCGTTGGCCCTTGCCTGCTGGACGTGTGCGCTCACCGCGATCACTGTCCCCGCGGCGGCGCTGACCGTGGCGATCGCCCTCTGGGCCTCGGCAGGCACGGCGCTGCTGTTGTGCCTGCCCTGGCGGCGCGCCGGCTCGCGCACCGCGCTCGGCTTCGCCGCGGCGTGCCTGGCCCTTGCTGCGGTGGCCGTATCGAACGTCGCCCTGACGCAACCCGAGCGTGCGCGCATCGAGACGTTGCCTCTGACCGGCGGCCGCGCGATCGTCGTCGAGGCGGTCGTCACCTCCAAGGTCGAGTTGGGCGCGCGCGGCGAGTTGCGCTTCGACGCCGACGCGCGGCGCATCGGAATCGGCGGACAGACGTACTCGGTGCGCATCCCCGTCACGATCACCGTCGCGCCTGGCGCCGTGCAGGCCCACGGCGAGGCCCAGCTCGACCTCGGCAGCACGATCCGGGCCTCGGGCACGAGTAGACACACCGAGCCGCCGCGCCGCAGCGTGCTGCTGGTGTTCGCCTCGCGGGGGGTCGATGTCACGCGCGGGCCGCCGTGGCCGCTGTCAATCGCCGCCGACACCCGCACCGAGTTCGTCGCCCGGGCCGCCACCCTTCCTTCGCCGGGCGGCGATCTGCTCCCTGGCCTCGCGGTGGGCGACACCCGTGCGGTGAGCGCCGAGCTCGATGCAGCGATGAAGACGAGCTCGCTGAGCCATCTCACCGCCGTCTCCGGTGCCAACTGCGCACTGGTCGTCGGCATCGCGTTCGGCCTCGCCGCGCTGCTTCGCGCGCCGCGCTGGGGTCGCGTTGTGAGCGGGGTCGCGGCGCTCGCCGCCTTTGTCGTGCTCGTCACACCCGAGGCGAGCGTCGTGCGGGCGGCGGCCATGGCGACCATCGCGATGCTCGCGGTGCTTCTCGGGCGCACCGGTGCCGGGATCGGCGTGCTCTCGCTCGCCGTGACGCTCCTGCTCTGCGCCGACCCGTGGCTGGCGGCCTCCCTCGGCTTCGCGCTCTCGGTGGCGGCGACCGCGGGGCTTCTCGTGCTCGCGAGGCCGCTCGCCACCTCGCTGGCGCGGTGGATGCCACGGGGCCTGGCGCTCGCCCTGGCGGTCCCGCTTTCGGCGCAGCTCGCGTGCGGCCCGCTGCTCGTGCTGATCGCGCCGCACGTCCCCGTGTACGGGGTCGTCGCCAACCTGCTTGCGGCACCCGCGGCGCCCATCGCGACGGTCGTCGGGCTGATCGCGTGCCTGAGTGCGGCCCTGCCGTGGTTGGCAGCGCCGTTCATGTGGGTGGGCTGGGCATCGGCGGCGTGGATCTCGGCGACGGCGACCACCTTCGCCGCCGCGCCGCTGGCACGCGCCCCGTGGGCGGAGGGGGTCGTGGGCGCCCTCACCCTCGCCGCTGCCGGCGGCGTCTTCGTCTGGCTGCTGCATCGGCCGCGCACGCCGGGGCGCCTGCACCGGGTGGCGCGGCGCGGCGCCGCGCTGACGCTCGCCGCGCTCGTGGGGATCGCCGGCGGTGCGACCCTTGTGCGCACCGCACTGGCGCCCGCGCTGCTCCCGCGGGACTGGGTCGTCGCATTCTGCGATGTGGGGCAGGGGGATGCGATCGTCGTGCGCTCGGCGGGGCGGATCATGCTGATCGACACGGGGCCGGAACCGGAGCCGCTGCGCGAATGTCTTGCTCGCTTGGGCGTCACGCACATCGACCAGCTTGTGCTGACGCACTTCGATCTGGATCACACCGGCGGCGCCCCGGCCGTGCTCGGGCGAACGACCCAGGTGCTGCACGCGCCGCCGGCCCAGGCATCCGATACCCGCCTGATCGCCGAACTCGTCGCTGCCGGCGCCCGCGCACGCACCGCCGCGGCGGGGGAGCGCGGGCACCTGGGCGACGCCGCGTGGCGCGTACTGTGGCCGCGGGCGAGCGGGCACGCGTACCGGGAGGGCAACGACGCGAGCGTCGTCATCGAGATGGAGGTCGCCGGGCTTCGTGCGATCCTCCTCGGCGATCTCGGGGCCGGTGCGCAGCGGGCGCTGCTTGCCTCGAATCTGCTCGCGGGCCCATACGACGTGGTGAAGGTCGCGCACCACGGCAGCGCAGACCAGGCACCGGCGCTGTACGCGCGGATCGCCCCGGTCCTGGCGGTGTTCACGGTCGGGGCAGACAACACCTTCGGACACCCGCGCGCTGCCGCGCTGCGGGCGCTCGCCGCAACCGGTGCGACACTCGCGCGCACCGACGAATCCGGTCTCATCCTGCTCTCTCGGGCGGGGACGGAACTGCGCATCTGGCGAGAGGTTGGACCGGCGGAGCGCGGCGACGGGCCGGAGGCACTACCGTGGGATAGTGACTGACACAGAAACCCCGGCCCCGCTCGATACACCCACCGAAGCGGCCGCACTCGCTTTCAGCGATCTGGGACTGAGCGAACCCGTGCTCAAGGCCCTTCGCGACGTCGGCTACGAGACGCCCTCCGCGATCCAGGCCGCCACCATTCCCACCCTGCTGAGCGGCCGCGACGTCGTCGGCCTCGCGCAGACCGGCACCGGCAAGACCGCGGCATTCGCGCTGCCCGTGCTCTCTCGCCTGGACATCTCGCAGAAGACCCCGCAGGCCCTCGTGCTTGCCCCCACCCGTGAGCTGGCACTGCAGGTGTGCGAGGCGTTCGAGAGCTACTCCGCCCACATGCGCGGCGTGCACGTGCTCCCCGTCTACGGCGGTCAGGGCTACGGCGTGCAGCTCTCGGCGCTGCGCCGCGGCGTCCACATCGTCGTCGGCACCCCCGGTCGCATCATGGATCACCTCGACAAGGG
>JAGQTK010000072.1 GCA_020439065.1 Microthrixaceae bacterium | reverse complement strand
CCTCGGGGCGACGACCTGAGGCACATGACACTGCAACGCAGGCGACACTGACGCAGGCGACATCGGCGGAGGGAGCGATTGTGGCGGCATCCGAGACCGTGCGCCATCTGTGGCACCCCGACGTGCTCGGGGGCCCCTTCGTCGCGCGCACCCTTGCGCTCGGTGAAGACGAGGAGGGCCCGCTCGTCGCGACCATCGTGCGTGCCATGCCCACTCCGCGCCGGTTCTGGATGCCCAAGCGCGCACTCGAAGGCGTGGACGTGCTGTATGTGCACGGCTGGTCGGACTACTTCTTTCAGCGCGAGCTCGCCCGCTACTGGACCGATCGCGGCGCCCGATTCTTCGCGCTCGATCTGCACAAGTTCGGCCGCAGCCTGCGGGAGGGGCAGACCCCGGGCTACACCGACGACCTGAACGCGTACGACGCCGATATCGCGGAGGCACTCGGTGCGATGGGCGCCAGCGAGCGCGCCCCGGCGCCGGGCCGACGCCTCGTGCTGCTCGGACACTCCATGGGCGGACTCATCCTCAGCCTGTGGGCCAGCCGCCACCCCGGGGTGGCCAGCGCGCTCGTGCTGAACAGCCCCTGGCTCGAATTTCAGATCGGGGGGTTCACACGCAGCGCCGTTACCCCGGTGCTCGGTCTGCAGGCGCGCATCCGCCCGCTCGAGACCCTGCCGCAGATCGACCTCGGCTTCTATTCACGCGCGCAGAAGGCGGTGCGCGGGGAGGACGAACCCCCGCTCGAGTACAACGTGGCGTGGCGCCCCGAGCAGTCGTTCGCCGTGCACGCCGGGTGGTTGCACGCCATCCTCGACGGGCATAAGGCGGTGGCATCCGGGCTGCACATCGACGCACCGGTGCTGGTGATGCTGGCGGCGCGCTCCGCGCTGCCGGTGCGGTGGAGCGACGAGCTCACCGAGGCCGACACCGTGCTGGTGGTCGACGACATCGCGCACCGCGCGCTGAGCCTCGGCGAATCGGTGAGCATCGAGCGCATCCCCGGTGCGCTGCACGATGTGTTTCTCTCGCGTGCCGCAGCCCGCGACCTCGCGTACGAGCGCCTCGATCGCTGGGTGAGTGGATGCCTCGGCCTCACCCGCGAGCCGCTCGCGCCCGGGTCGTACCGCTAGGGCGCGGGCTCGGTGTCGCCGTCGTTCGTGGCTGTGGCGTCGGCTGCGGCTGTGGTTTCCGCCGTGGCAGTGGTCTCGGCCGTGGCTGTGGCATCCACCGCGGCCGGCTCGCCTGACGACGCCTCTGCGCGGGTGACCTCGTCACCCGAGAGCCAGCGCAGCCAGGCGTTGTGCGGGTCGCCCTCGAGGATGAGCGCGCGCACCAGCAGGGTGAGCGGGATCGAGAGGATCGCGCCGAGGGGGCCGATGATGAAGGTCCAGAAGATGACCGAGAAGAAGCTCAGCGTCAGGGTGAGGTTGACGGCATCGCTGACAAACTTGGGCTGCACGAGCACCTGCAGCACGACGTTGACGACGATGTAGATCGCGATCACGATCAGCATGAGCGGCAGCCCGCCCACCACGAAGGCGAGCAGCGCGGGCGGAACGAGACCGAGCACGAAGCCGATATTGGGGACGAAGTTCGTGACGAACGCCAGGATGCCCCAGACGATCGGAATCGGGATGTCGAGGGCCCACAGCGCGAGCGTGTCGACGACCGCGACGACCAGGCCGAACGTTGCATTCACGACGTAGTAGCGCCGCACGCCGACGTTGAAGCGGGTGAAGCGTGCGATCGTCTCCGCGCGGGCGATGCCGAACACGCGTCCGGCCTCCTTGTAGCGCGACGCGTCCGCGGCCATGAAGATCACGTACGCGAGCACGAAGAAGAAGGCGGTCAGTACGCTGAGTGCGGTGCCGCCGAGCGACGTGGCATAGCCGAGCAGCGTTGCGGGATCGAGGAAGCTGGCCGCGGCATCCGCCGCCTGCTTGTCGAGGCCGGTGGAGTGCAGCCACTGCATGACGAGGGTGGCGCTGTGCTCGAGCTCGCCTGCGGAGGTGATCACGAGGTTCACGAACTGCGTGCCCGCGTAGTAGAGCATGGAGACGAGCGCCCCGAGCACGAGGTAGGCCACGGTGATGACGCCGGTGGTCGCCAGCCAGCGCGGCCAGCCCCAGCGCTCGAGCACGAGCCGCACCGGCATCACGATGATCACGATCACCGCGCCGAGTACGAGCGGCCCGATGACGTCGCGCGCGAAGTAACACGCCGAGCAAGGTGATCACGGTGGCCGCGAGCCCGAGCATGGTGCGAAGCCCCGGCGAGAGCAGGGGCGTGGATGCGGGGGCTGGCGTCGATTGGTCGGGCACCTCCCCATCTTGGCTGATGCCCGAGCGTCGTTCGCGCACCGCCCGCCGCTAGCATGGCGGGATGAGCACGCAGCATCCGATCGAAGACGTCTCGATCGGCGGGGACGCCATCCGTCTCGGCCAATTCGTGAAGTACGCAGGCCTCCTCGACTCCGGCGGCGACGTGAAGGAGGCCATCATCGATGGCTTCGTGACCGTGAACGACGAGGTCGACCGCCGTCGCGGGCGGCAGCTGCAGCTGGGCGACGTGGTCGGCTTTGCGGGGCGGCTGGTGCGCGTCTGCGCGTGAGCGGTGACCGTACGAAGCCGATTGCTGTTCGCGGGGCTCCGTGGCGAGTGCGTGCCTGCCGGGTGGCTAGAAACGCTCAGGGCCACCCCGATACCGCCCCTAGCGGTAGTTCACAAACTGCAGGTCGACGTCCAGATCTGCGCCCTTGAGCAGGGCGATGACCTCTTGCAGATCGTCGCGGCTCTTCGACTGCACGCGCAGCTCGTCGCCCTGGATCTGCGACTTGACGCCCTTCGGCCCCTCGTCGCGGATGATCTTGCCGATCTTCTTGGCGTTCTCCTGCGAGATGCCATCCTTCAGCGTCGACGAGATGCGAAACTCCTTGCCGCTGGCGAAGGGCTCGCCCGAATCGAGGCTCTTCAGCGAGATGCCGCGCTTGATGAGCTTCGACTGGAACACATCCAGCACCGCCTTCGCGCGCTCTTCGGTTGCGGCCTTGATGAGCACCGCCTCGCCGCTCCACTCGATGGAGGCGCCGGTGTTTTTGAAGTCGTAGCGCTGCTCGATCTCTTTGCGCGCCTGGTTGAGAGCGTTCTCCGCCTCTTGGTGGTCGACCTTGCTCACGATGTCGAAAGATGAATCAGCCATGCGCACGAGTCTATCGATCCCGGCGTTCACCGGCCCATTCCGCCCGTGCCAGGCGGCCCTGACGCGTCTAGGCTGAAAGCCCAGCCGATTCGACACCGGAGGTGCTGATGCATCCACTGACCGAAGCCGAGATCCGGGGCGCGTTCGTCAACGCCACCGAACAGGATCTGCGCGTGATGGCGATGCCGCTGAGTTTCATGCTCACCGAGTGGGACTACCTCGACTTCTTCGCCTGGCGCGACCCACATGCGCGGGGGCGTGGATACCTCGTCGCCGAGCGTGACGGCACGCCCACCGCGATCGTGCTCCGGGCCGGCGATGCCTCGGCCTCGCACGCGCATGCGGCGCTGTGCAACATCTGCCACACGATGCAGCCCGGCGACCAGGTGACGCTGTTCAGCGCGCGTCGCGCGGGAGCAGCGGGTGAGGCGGGCGACGCCGTTGGCACCTACATCTGCACCGACCTCTCGTGCCACGAGAACGTGCGCCTCGCCGCGCCCCTCACGCAGCTCGAGATCCGCCCCGCCGGCTCCGTTGACGCGCGCATCGACGGCGCCCGCCAGCGCGTGAACGCGTTCGTCGACAAGGTGCTGTCGGTGCGGGTGCCGTGAGCGCTGGGGACGCTGCAGGTGTCGAGAGCGCTGCCGGTCCTGTGAGCGCTGCCGGCGCCGGGGACGCTGCCGGCGCCGCGGGCGAGCGCGGGCGGCGGCAGCCGCGCGTCGTGGTGGTGGGCGATGCCCTCATCGACGAGCTGCGCGACGAGCAGGGGATCCGCGAGATCGTGGGCGGAGCGGCGCTGAACGTGGCGGTCGGCTTGCGGCGGCTCGGCGTGCCCGCCACGCTGATCGCGATGGTCGGCGACGACCCGGCAGGTGCGCGCATCCGCGCCCACCTGCGCGACCACGACGTCGAGCTCGTCGCGACCATCTCGCCGCTTGGCACCTCCCGCGCGGTGAGCACGCGCGATGCCGGCGGCGAGCCCGTGTACGTGTTCAACGCCGCGGCACAGGCGCGTCGCATCCACTTCGCCGACCCGGCGCGCGACGCGATCGCGGATGCCGCGGCCGTCGTGATCAGCTGCTTTCCCTTTGACGATGGGCCGCAGACGGCCGAGCTTGCCGAGGCCCTTGCCGAGACCGCCGCGATCATCGCGATCGACGCCAACCCGCGGGCCGGGATGCTGCACGATCGCGCGGGGTTCGTTGCCGGGTTCGAGGCGCTCGCGCCGGACGCGGCGCTGCTGAAGGTGGGCGACGACGACGCCGAGCTGCTCTACGGCGCCACAATCGACCAACTGCGCCAGCGGCTGATCGCGCTCGGCACACCCGTGGTGGTCGCCACCCGCGGAGCCGGCGGGGCGACGATCGACGCCGAGGGGATCACGGTCTCGGCGCCCATCTCGCAGCTGCCCGGGCCGATCATCGACACCATGGGCGCCGGCGACGCGACCCTCTCCTCACTCGTCGCCGAGCTCGTGCTGCACGGCGCGCCGAGCGATCACGCGGGCTGGCGCGCCGCGCTTGGACGGGCGATGGATATCGCCGCGGCGACGTGCCGTGCCGAGGGCGCGCTCCTGCGTCAGCCGGTCGCGCGGGAGGCCCCGTAAACCCGATTTCATTGCGGGCGGCCGGAGACTGTAAGATCAGTAATCGCGCCTCCGGTCGTCTGTACAAGTCGGGCGGGTGCGTCCCGGCGAGTTACCCAAGCGGCCAAAGGGATCTGACTGTAAATCAGACTGCTAAGCATTCACTGGTTCGAATCCAGTACTCGCCACAACATGAACAAGAAGCCCGAGACCGTGCGCTGAGCACGGGAGCGGGCTTTTTGCGTTCGTGTGCCGCACATCGCGCATCGCGCATCGCACATCGCACGTCGCGTGCCGCACGTCGCGTGCCATCCACACATCGCGTGCCGTCCAACAAAGGAGCAACCATCGTGTCGAACCCTCGCGCCTCGCTCGTGCCGATCTCGGCCTTCCCCGCCGCGCGTGCGCGCACCTGGCTCGCGCTGTTCGCGGCGCTTGCCGCGCTCGTGCTGCTGGTGTCGGGATGCTCCAGCCCCGACAACAGCGCCGCCGCCACCGGCGAGACCACCAAGGTCACCGTGCGCGTGAACGGCATGCTTTATGACACCGATGTGATCGAGGTGCCCTACGGCAACCGCCTCGAGGTCACCTTCGAGAACACGAGCCTCGACGTGCACGACCTGCGCTTCGCCAACGGCAAGGCGACGTCGCGCCTGGCCGGCGGCAAGGTCGAGGTCGTCGACGTCGGCATCATCACCGAAGACATGGAGGGCTGGTGCACCGTCGCGGGGCACCGCCAGCAGGGCATGGAGCTCGACGTCGTGGTGACGGGCGCGCCCGCGAAGTAGCGACGCGGCCCCGGTGGCCAGGCCCATGAAGTACCCAGCACGGCATCCTGGCCTACCCTGGAGGCGTGGACGCCACCAATGCGCGTGGCCCCGGCGCACGAGTGCTGCTCATGCTGCCCGCGGCCGCGCTGTTACTGCTCGGATTGAACGCCGGGCTGCTGCTGCTCGGCGTGCCGATGCCGCTCATCGCCGAACGGCTGCCCGAGCTGCACGCGCCGGTGCTGGTGTTCGGCTTTGTCGGCACCCTGATCAGCCTCGAGCGCGCCGTCGCCCTCCGCGCCGGGTGGGCGTACCTCGCTCCCGCGCTGCTGGCTGCGGGCATGATCCTCACCCTCAGCTCGCTGCCGCTGCTGGTCGGGCAGGCGATCGTCACGCTCGGCCTGCTCGTGCACGTCGCGCAATATCGCGCCATCTGGGGCCGCCAGCCCATGACTGCCACGGCCGTGCAGGGCCTGGGCGCCGTGCTCGGCGCCGCGGCGGGGCTTGCCTGGTGCGGCGGCATCCCGCCCGCCTTTCTGGTGCCGATGCTCTCGTGCTTCCTGGTGCTCACGATCGTGGGCGAGCGGCTCGAACTCGCGCGCGTGAGCGCACCGGGACTCGCGGCCGAACGCGCCCTGTTCGTGCTCGCGCTGGCGCTCGCCGCCAGCACTCTGCTCACCCTCGTCTTCCCGAAGGTCGCGGTGCCCGTCGCCGGCGCCCTGCTGCTCGCAATCGTCGGGTGGCTGCTGCGCTACGACATCGTGCGCGCGACCGTGCGGCAGCACGGCCTGCCACGCTACGTCGCCGTCTGCCTGTTCACCGGCTACGCCTGGCTCGTGGTCACGGGGCTCGGCTGGATCCTCGGCGGACCGCGCACCGAAGGGGCGCTGTTCGACGCGACGACGCACGCGGTGTTTCTCGGCTTCGTGATCACCATGATCATGGCGCACGCGCCGCTGATCCTTCCGGCCGTGCTCAGGGTCAGCATCCCCTACCACCCGGCGCTGTACGCGCCGATGGTGCTGCTGCAGCTCGGTCTGCTGCTGCGTCTGATCGGTGGGGATGCCTGGGGCTCGCTGCCCGCGCTGCAGGTGGGTGGTGCAGCCTCCGCCGTCGCGATCGTGCTGTTCGCCGTCACCGCCGCGGCGGTCGCCGTGCGGGGCCGGCGCACGAGGGCGAAGGGTGGGGCCGCACGTGTCGCGTCGTAATTGGTACCTGTTGACGAACTCGCTCGTCCTGCTGTGGATCGCCCTCGCGATCGTCGCGACGATCATCCACCGCTTCGTCGAACAGCCGCTGTGGTTGATGGTGCACGTGCCGCTGCTGGGCGCGGCGACCGCGGCGATCCTCATCTGGTCGCAGCACTTCGCCGACACGCTGCTGCGCCGGAGGGGGCCAAGCGGCCGGCTCGGGCTGGGTGTGCGGCTTGCGCTGCACACCGTCGGCGCGGGCCTCGTGATCGCGGGGATACTGGGGGCCGGGCTCCTGCTCACCCTCGCCGGCGCACTGCTGGTGGGCTGCGCGATCGTCCTGCACGCCGTCATCCTCATGCTGCAGATTCGCGGCGCACTGCCCACGCGCTTCGCGCCCATGGTGTGGTTTGCGGTCGCGGCGTCGATCGTCTTCCTCGCCGGCATCGCCGCCGCGATCGCGATGGTGCTCGCCGTCGACCCCGCGCTGCTGGAACGGCTCGCGATGAGCCACCTGGTGCTCGGCGTGTTCGGCTGGATCGGCCTCACCGCGCTCGGCGTGCTGTCGCTGCTGTGGCCGACGGTGCTGCGCACCCAGCTCGGCGAAGGGGCCGGGGCCTCGGTGCGCTTCGCGCTCCCGGTGCTGCTGGCGGGCCTCGTCATCGCGGCCGCCGGCCCGCTGCTCGGGATTCCGGCGGTGCTCGCGCTCGGGTTGCTCGTATGGCTGGTCGGTGCCGGGCGGCTCGCGGTCGAAGGCTGGCGCGAGGCGCGCGCGGCACCGCCGCAGACCTTCGCGGCGTGGAGCCTCGCGGCGGCGTTCGGCTGGGCCGTGCTCTCGGCGGCGGCGCTGGGCGGGGCCGCGCTGCTCGCTGAAGACTGGGCGAGCCTCGGCGACGACACCCTCATCGTGCTGGGCCCGCTCGGGGCCGGGTTTGTCGTGCAGCTGGTGATCGGTGCGCTCAGCCACCTCGTGCCCGTGGTGCTCATCGGCAGCCCCTCCTCCGCGGCGGCCGCCGCCGCGGTGCTCGAGCGGGGAGCCGCGTTCCGGGTGTTCGCGTTCAACGGCGCGATCGCGCTGTACGTGCTGCCCATGCCGAGCATCGTGCGCGTGCTGCTGGCGGCGCTCGCCGCGGGCGTGGTGACCGCCTTCGTGGTGCTCGCCACCCGGGCGATCGTCGTGGGGCGCCGTGCGTTGCGCGCCGAGCTCGCGGCCGGCCCGAGCGGCCGGGCAGCGCGCATCGCGGCGCGGCGGGCTCAGCCTGCGCAGCCGAAGCCGCGCCGGGTGGGCGGGGTCACCGCGGCATTCACGGTGCTCGCGCTGTGCGTCGCCGGCGGCGTCGCGGCCGATCCTGTCGCCGCCGGCATCTCGGCGGTCGACCCAGGGGCGGGGGTGGAAGCGAGCGGCCAGGTCACGCGCGTCACCGTGCAGGTGACCGGCATGCGCTTCGACACGGGCGTCATCGAGGTGCCGTACGGCAACCGGCTCGAGGTCACGTTCGAGAACACCGGCACCGATGTGCACGACCTCACCTTCGAGAACGGCGCCCGCACGCAACGGCTCGCGCCCGGCGAATCCGAGACGATCGACGTCGGTGTGATCGGCGTCGATATGGCCGGCTGGTGCACGGTCGCCGGGCATCGGCAGATGGGCATGGAGCTCGCGGTCGTGGTCACGGGCGCGCCGGAAGGCGGGGGCGAAGCATCCACCGGCGGCGGCAGCGCGGGCGGGCACGCCGGCGGTCACGAGGGGAGCGGTGCGGGGGATGCCGCTGCCGACATCGACTGGCAGCGTGAGCCCGCCGCGGGCTTCACCGCCTGGCCCGCGCTGCTGGCGCCCGCGCCCGAGGCGACGGTGCACGCCATCACCCTGCGCGCGGAGGAGACGATCGAGGAAGTCGCGCCGGGCATCACGCAGGCGCGTTGGACGTTCGGCGGCTCCGCGCCCGGCCCCACCCTGCGCGGCAAGATCGGCGACGTGTTCGAGATCACCCTGATCAACGACGGCACGATCGGGCACTCGATCGACTTTCACGCCGGCGCCCTGGCCCCGGACGAGCCGATGCGCACGATCGCGCCGGGGGAGTCGCTGGTGTACCGCTTCACGGCGACGCGCGCCGGCATCTGGATGTACCACTGCTCGACGATGCCGATGTCGATGCATATCGCGAACGGCATGTTCGGGGCGGT